>SXJQ01000038.1 GCA_005779345.1 Actinomycetota bacterium | reverse complement strand
GAACGACAGGATCGAGCTCTCGACGTGACGCAGCACGAGTCCGACCGAACCGCGCTGGCGCAAGACGTTGACGCGGAACCGCCCGAGCCCCGCGACCGAATAGGCGAAGTCGGCCTCACACGTCGCCAAGAACTCCTCGGCGCGCTGCTTCGGCATGATCGCGAACGCGATCCGCTCGGTCTCGGCGGGCGTCACCGGCGGGTGATCGGTCCGCTCGAGGCGACCGTCGACGCGGATCACCGGCGCCGAACCCACCTTGATGTGGACATCGGACGCCTCGCGTGAGACGGCGAAGCGGAGTACTGCTTCGAGATCGAGCACTGTCGGACACCTCCCGGACTCCCGTCGTCATCGGCATCGAGCCCGCCCGACTGAAGAGCGCGCGATCCGCTCACATCCCCCAGATCGCCCGAGCTCGATCGACCACGCTGCCCCCGGGACCTCCCGCCGTCGCCGGCTCGGGTCGGACCGGCGCTCCCGCCAACGCCGTGGCCGTGGCCCGGACCGAGTCGCGCAGCGCCTCGAGGTCGTAGCCGCCCTCGAGGAACAGGATCGTGCGACCGGGTCGCGGCGCCAGCGCGAGCACGCGCCCGACGAGGTCGACGTAGTCGCCCGAACTGAGTCCGAGCCCGGCGAGTGGATCGGCGCGGTGCGAATCGAATCCGGCCGAGACGAGCACCCAGTCGGGGCCGAAGCCCTCCACCACCGGCGTGATCAGCCGGTCGAACGCGGCCAGGTAGACATCGCCGGTCGCGCCCGCCGGGAGGGGAAGGTTGAGGTTCGTTCCCAGGCAGCGTGGCCCGCCGACCTCGTCGATCGACCCGGTGCCCGGGTACAGCGGCCATTGGTGCAAGGAGACGTACAACACCTTCGGATCGTCGTAGAAGATCTCCTGGGTGCCGTTGCCGTGGTGCGCGTCCCAATCCACGATCACGACCCGTTGCCCGGCGGCGACGAGCGCGGCGGCGCTGACCGCGACGTTGTTGATCAGGCAGAACCCCATCGACCGCGCGGACGTCGCGTGGTGGCCCGGTGGCCGCACGGCGAGGAAGGCGCTGCCGTGCTCCGATGCGCGCAGCGCGTCGATCGCGGCGAGCCCGGCACCGGCAGCGTGCACGGCCGCGTCCCACGAGTGGCGCCCCGCGACCGTGTCGGGATCCAGACGTCCGCCTCCGGCCGCGCAGAGCGCGGCGAGACGATCGAGGTGATCCGCCCGGTGGACACGCCGGAGCTCGTCGCGGGTCGCCGCCCGCGGCACGAGCAGCCAGTCGCCGGAGTCGTCGCCGTTCGGGTCGAACCCCGCGGCGCGCAGACCCGAGAGCACGGCATCCATGCGGGCAGGACGCTCCGGATGCTGCGGCCCCGGATCGTGCGCGGCGAAGCGATCGTCGAGGCCGAGGAGCACGACGACGACCGTACTGCGGGGGCGCACGTAGCCTCGGCGGCGATGGCACGGCTCCGACTCCGCCCGTGGTTCGCCGCGCTCGGCGCGACCCTCGCGTTGGCCTCGATCTCGAGTGGCGTCACCGTCACGACAACGGCCGAGCGCGCCGCTGCCGGCCAGCCCTCGTTGGAGCTCGCGCTCGTCGGCCAACAGCCGACGACCCCCCTCGGCGGCCGCCTCGACCTCCGCCTCCGACTCACCGGGCCCATCGGGGTCTTCGACGACCTCGAGGTCCGCGTGATCGCGGGGCGACGCGTCGGCGACCTCGCCGCGCTGTCCGAGTCGCTCACCACCGACGACCTCGGCCGGACCGACGCGGTGGAGCTCCCGTTCGCCGACCTCGCGCGGTTCGGCAACGGCGACGTCGTCGCGCCGATCGAGCTGCAGCCCGCCGACGCAGCGCAAGACTTCACCAAGCTCCAGATCGAGACCGCCGGCGTCTACCCGCTCGAGGTACTCGTCCGTGACCCCGACGGCGTCGTGCTCGCGCGCACCGTCACGTGGCTCGTCGCCGTCGCCGACGACGACCGGCCGAGCGCGCGGGTTGCGTGGCTCTGGTCGCTCGTCGAACCGCCCAGCGTCGAGCTCGACGGGGTGACGCCGACCGACGCGTTCGTCGCCGCGGTCGGTCCGCGATCGCGCCTCGCGACGATCGCCGGCCTGCTCGCGGACGCCGCCGACATCCCGATCTCGGTCGCCGCCGGGCCGCAGACCCTCGAGGCGTGGTCGGTCGCCGCGGATCGCGACCCCGAGATCGCCGCGACGTTCGACACGGCGCGACGAGCGCTGCGCGACGAGACGCACGAGCTGATCGCCACGCCGTACGTCCCCATCGACGCACCGACCCTCGAGGCCGACGGCCTCGGCGGGCGCGTCCCCGACCTCTACCTCGAGGGCGCTCGCACGCTCCAGGAGATCCTCGATCGCCGGCCGGAGCCCGCGACGGTGTTCGTCGACCCGGTGGATCGCTCGTCGTTGGGCCGCACCGCCGACGCGTTCGCCTATCGCGCGCTCGTCGTCGCCGACCGTCTCGCGACCACGTCGAACGCGACCGACACCGATACGCCCGCCGCTCCCGACGACTTCGACGAGTTCGCGCCGTTCACGATCGAGACGCCGGCCGCGCCCTTCGTCGCCGTCGCCACCGCCGACGAACTCGATCGCATCCTCGACGGGACCGGTCTCCCCGGCCAACGCGTCCAGCACCTCATGGCCGCGCTCGCGCTCGTGGGCCGCGATCGCGACGAGCCCGCGACCGTCGCGTTCGCGACGCCCGACGACTGGCGTCCCGAGGCGACGGAGGTTCGGGCCGTCCTCGCCGCACTGCGCGACCACGCGCTCGTCGATCTCGTTCCCCTCGGCGATCTGTTCGCCGCTCGAACCGGCGAGCAACCGGCGACGCTCCAGTCGGCCGACCTCGGCATCGCCGTGAAGCCCGCCGACCTCGCGCACGCCGAGCGCACCCTCGCGACCTACGAGTCGCTCGTCGGGGCCGACGACCCCGACGTCGAGCACGGGCGCGCCGCCATCCGCCTCGCGCTCGCCGACGGTGTCGCCCCAGCGGAGACCGCCGCGCGTCTCGCCGCGATCGACACCGCCGCGCAATCGTTCCTCGCCGGTATCGGCACCGAGTCCAGGCGCGTCACCCTGACCGATCGCCGTTCGCGCATTCCCATCTCGTTCCGCAACACGACCGGCCGCTCCGTCGAGGTGCGCGTGACCCTGTCGAGTTCCAAGCTGACGTTCCCCGAACTCGAGGACGCGAGCCGCATCATCACGCTCGAGGCCGACCGCAACACCACCGTGCAGTTCCTGGTCGAGGCGCGCACCTCGGGCACGTTCCCGATGCGCGTCGACCTGTCGTCGGCCGACGGCAACCTGCCCATCGGTGCGCCGACCCAGATCACCGTGCAATCACCCGTCGTGGGAGCCATCGGGACCTGGCTCACCTACGGCGCGCTCGGATTTCTCGCGCTGTGGTGGGGCCACCACTTCTGGCGTGCCCGGCGTACGCGTCGCCCCGAGGTCGTCGCCGGGTGAGCGCCTCGCGTCCCTTGCGCTCGAGCGGACTCATCGCGTCGGGCACGCTGTTGTCGCGCGTCACCGGTCTCGTGCGCATCTGGGCGACCGGTCAGGCGCTCGGGATCACCTTCTCGGCGCTCGCCGACACGTACAACAGCGCGAACTCGACACCGAACCTCGTGTACGAACTCGTGTTGGGCGGCGTGTTCACCGCGACGCTCGTCCCGCTGTTCGTCGACGCGTCGGAACGCGACGACGCCGATTCGACGAGCGCGGTCGTCACCGTCGCCATGGTCGCACTCGTCGCTCTCACCGTGATCGGCGTGCTCGCGGCACCCGCCATCGTCTCCTTGCTGTCGCTCCAGGTCGAGACCGCCTACCGCGACGACGCGATCCGCGTCGGCACGACGCTCGTCCGCTGCTTCGTCCCCCAGATCGTCGGCTACGGATTCACCGCGCTCGCCGCCGCCGCGCTCAACGCCCGCCATCGGTTCGTCGCCGCCGCCTACGCCCCGGTCCTGAACAACATCTTGGTGACCGCCGTGCTGCTGTGGGTCGCTCGCACCGACCCGAGCCTGGCCGAGGTCGCCGGCGACGAGCGACTGACGCTGTTGCTCGGCATCGGCACGACCGCGGGGATCCTCGTGACGGCCCTCGCGTTGCTCCCGGCGCTGCGCCGCGCCGGGGTTCGGCTCCGGTTCAACTTCGCACCCCGCCATCCCGCGGTCGTACGGATGCTCCGCTTGTCGGGCTGGACGTTCGGGTACGTCGCCGCGAACCAGATCGCGTTGCTCTTCGTGATGATCATCGCCCGCGACGAGGCCGGCACGCTCGCCGCCTACCAATACGCATTCGCGTTCTTCCAACTCCCCCACGGTCTCGTCGCGGTCTCGATCATGACGGCGTGGCTCCCCGACCTCACCGCCCGCGCCCGCTCCGGCGACCTCCACGGGATGCGAGAGCGCTTCGACGCCGGCCTCCGACCGATGCTGCTGCTCATGTTGCCGGCCGCGGTCGGGCTCCTCGCGCTGTCGGTGCCGCTCGTCGACACGCTGCTCGCCACCGGTGCCGGCGAGCGCCCCGACACCACCGCCGCCGCCCTCACGGGCTTCGCGATCGGACTCGTGCCGTTCAGCGTCTACCTCTACACGCTCCGGGCCTTCTACGCGCTCGGCGACACGCGCACGCCCTTCCTCGTGAACGGGTTCGAGAACCTGCTCAACATCGCGCTGGCCGTCCCGCTGTACGCACGGTTCGGGGTTCGGGGTCTCGCCGCGGCGTACTCGGTGGCGTATCTCGGCGCGGCGATCGTCGCCGTGATCGCGCTGCGTCGACGAATCGGGCCGATCGCCGGCCGGCCCGTGGCGAACACGGCGGTCGTCGCATCGCTCGCGGCGCTCGCCTGCGGTGGAGCAGCCGCGGGCGCGGCCGCCCGATTCGACACCCGCGCGCTCGCGCTCGTCGTCGGCACCCTCGTCGGAGCAGCGGCCTACGCGGCAGTGCTGGCCACGTTCGCCCGCTCCGAAGTCCGCGACCTCCTCGGCCGAGGCACCGCGCGCTGACCCCGTCCGCCCCGAGACCCCCTCGGCGTGTAACCATGGGCGGAGAGCGTGGTCGAAGCCCGACCAGCAGCGGAGGCGTGCCCAGCGGCGCGCGCCCGAACAAGGGGAGACCATCATGGGCCAGCCCGGGGTACGGATCGTCACCGACAGCTCGTGCGACCTCCCGCCGGAGCTCTGCGACGAACTCGGCGTCTCGGTGGTCCCGCTGTCGATCCGCTTCGGCGACCAGGAGTTCATCGACCGGGTCGAGCTGACCAGCGACCAGTTCTGGACGAAGCTCGCGAGTAGTTCCGCGCTCCCCGAGACCGCAGCGCCGAGCGTCGGGGCCTTCGAGGAGTGCTTCCGCGGGCTCGCCGACGGTGGCGCGGCCGGCATCGTGTGCATCAACCTCTCGTCGCGCATGTCCGCGACGATGCAGTCGGCCCAGGTCGCCGCGAAAGCACTCGACGGGCTCTGCCCGATCGAGGTCATCGACTCGCAGAGTGCCTCGATGGGGACCGGTTCGCTCGTCCTCCACGCCGCGCGACGAGCACGCGAGGGAGCCGACCTCGACACGATCGTCCGCGAGGTCGACGATCACAGCGATCGCGCGCGTCTCTTCTTCACGGTCGACACGCTCGAGTACCTGCGCAAGGGCGGGCGCATCGGAGGCGCGCAGGCACTGCTGGGCTCGATGCTGTCGATCAAACCGGTGATCACCGTGAAGGACGGCGTGGTCGAGGGTGCCGGCAAGGTCCGGACGCGGTCGAAGGCGCTGCGATTCCTCGTCGACAAGATCAAGGAATCGCCGGTCGAACAGCTCTCGGTCGTGCACTCGAATGCGAGCGACCTCGACGAGTTCCTCGCGATGCTCGACCCGATCGTGCCGACCAAGGACATCGTCGTCGGCACCGTCGGACCTGTCGTCGGCGTGCACACCGGACCAGGCATGATCGGCGTCACCTGGTTCGCGGCCTGAGCGGCGATCGCCCGGGCGACCACTAGCGTCGCCGCGGTGGCCCGATTGGATCACCTGCCCGACGACGAGTTGGCCCGCGCTGCTGCTCGCGGCGAGGTCGCGCCGCTCGAGACCCTGCTCGCCCGCCACGCCGACCGGATCCACGCGATCTGCAGGCGGGTGGTGATCGACCCCGACGAGGCACTCGACGCCACCCAAGAGGCGATGATCGCGATCGCGCGGGGGATCACCCGCTTCGATGGTCGCTCGCAGTTCACAACGTGGCTGTTTCGCGTCGCGACGAACGCCGCGCTCGACGAGGTCCGGCGTCGCAAGCGTCGCCCGGTCCCTGTCGCGGAGCTCCCCGAGCCACGCACCGACCTCGACCCGACCGACCGGATCGCCGACCGACTGCTCATCGACGCCGCGCTCGGCGAGATCCCGCCCGAGTTCCGCGCCGCGGTGGCCCTGCGCGACCTCGCCGGGCTCGACTACGCCGAGATCGCCGAGGTGTTGGGAGTGCCCCCGGGCACGGTCCGCTCCCGGATCGCTCGCGGGCGAGCGGCCCTCGCGTCGCGACTCGGGAACCAGATCGAGCCCTCCGAACGCCAAAGCCCGATGTCATGACCGACACCTCCGACACGTTCCCGGCCGACCGGACCGACGAGCTGCTCAGCGCGCGCCTCGACGGCGAGCTCGACGACGCGATCGCCGAGCTCGCCCCGACCGAGGCAGAACTCGACGCACTCGACGGCGTCGCATCGACGGCCCGTGCGCGATCGTTGGCCGCGGCCGGCGCGGCGCTGGCGCCGGTCGGACCGCTCGACGACCTCACCAGGGCCCGACTCGTCCGCGCCGCGGTCGCCGCGGCAACCACACCGGCGGTCGACGCCGACCTCACCCCGACCGGTGTCGCGCGCCGTCGTGACCGCCGCGTCGTGACATTCGGTGCGGTTGCCGCGAGCATCGCCCTCGTCGCGGGCGTGGCCTTCGCCCTCGGCGGGCCGCTCGACGACGGGGCCGACGACGTCGCCGAGTCGAACACGGGAGCAAACGAGTCTGCGGCGACCGACCTCGGTGCGCTCCTCGACCTGGGCACCGTCGACGATCCCGCACAACTTCGCGACCGCTTGGTGGATCGCCTCGGGGGCGACTCGGCAACGCTTCCGGGCGATGCGGCGCAGCCCGAGCGCTACGACGACAGCGCGCCCGCCGTCTCGTCGACCCTCGCCGCGTCGTCAGTTTCGGCCGACGACGGCGCCGCGGCCGCCGAGCGGGCCGATGCCGACTCGCTGACCGGGGCGGCGTCGATCTCGGACCCGGCCTCGTGCCTCGCGCACCTCAATCCGGGCGGGCCGGCCCCCACCTTGATCGGCACTGCGACCTTCCAGGGGATCCCGGCCTTCGTCGCGACGATCGAAGGCGCGACGCGAACCCAGGCGTGGGTGTTCGCGGGCGACTGCACGCTCCTCAACTTCCAGTCGCTCGAGCAGGAGTCGCGCCGGTAGCCTGCGCCCCGCGGAGGGAGCGATCATGAGCGACTGGACGACCGAGGCTGCCGATCTCATCGAACGGACCGTCGCGAACGTGCGCGATCGCACGGTCGAACCGGTCCGCAAGATCACTCGGGGAATCGTGTTCGGCACCCTCGCCATCTGCTTCGCGGCGCCGGCCGTGGTCCTCCTGCTCGTCTTGTCGTTCCGGTTGCTCGTCGTCCTGTGGAATCTGCTCCCGGGCGCCGACGACAACGCCTGGATGGCCTGGTACACGCTCGGTGGCATCGCCGTGGGCGGGGGCATGATCGTCTTCGCACGCCGCAACGCGCGGCCCGCGTTCGAAGGTGGCCCGTGAGCAACGTGCACGATGTCGTCATCGTCGGATCCGGTCCGGCCGGTCTCACCGCAGCGATCTACACGGCCCGCGCGAACCTGTCGCCGATCGTGGT
>SXJQ01000328.1 GCA_005779345.1 Actinomycetota bacterium | reverse complement strand
TTTTTTAAAAAGAAAAACCGTACTTTTCTTTTGGATAGAGTTATTTAATACTTTAAAATGAAATACGAAACTATTTAGTTTGTATTTTACACAATATTTTAAGTGCGCCGGAACCCAATCGAGGAGGACGCCGATGCCCCGGCCGTGGAGATGATCGACGAGGTACCGGAAGTCGTCGGGGGTGCCGTACCTCGCGGTGGGTGCGAAGAACCCGGTGACCTGGTAGCCCCACGAGCCGTAGAACGGATGCTCCATCACGGGGAGCAGCTCGACGTGGCTGAACCCGAGCGCGATGCAGTGGTCGGCGAGCATCGGCGCGAGCTCGCGGTAGCCCAAGAGGCGGTCGGGGTCAGCCGGATCGCGGCGCCACGACCCGAGGTGCACCTCGTAGATGGACATCGGTGCTCCGGCAGCCTGGGCGACCGGGCGCCGCGCGAGCCAGTCCGCATCGGTCCACGAGAACGTCGACTGCTCGATGATCGAAGCGTTGCCCGGCGGGAGTTCGCTCGCGCGCGCACACGGATCGCTCTTCTCGAGTTCCACACTGCGTCGGGTGCTGATGCGGTACTTGTAGCGCTCGCCGACGCGGGCGCCGGCCACGAATCCTTCCCACACGCCACTGCGCTGCACCGGAACGAGCGGCTGACCGCTCGCCCAACCGTCGAAGTCGCCGACGACGCGCACCGCGCGGGCGTCGGGCGCCCAAACGGCGAAGACCACACCGGCGACACCGTCGCGCACCACGACGTGGGCGCCGAGGCGGCGGTGGAGGTCGTAGTGGTTGCCTTCGCCGAGCAGATGGACGTCGAGGTCGGAGAACCAGCGGCCCGCCCCACCGACGACGCGTTCGGCGCGGTCGGTGTTGCGTGCCTGCGCGACCTGCCGCAACGCGCCGGCGAACGGCTCCGTTGCGAGCGCGTCGACCGGGTGGGCGAAGCGGCGAGTCCAGTTGTCGGGGTTCACGGTTCCCGGCCGGTTCTGGGCGACCGTTTCGAGCCAGAGGTCTTCGACGTCGACGAGGACGAGCCCCGCATCGCTGCGACCCAACGCGTCGAGGACGGCGTCACGCGCGCCTGCCGTGTCGCCCGGGCGACCTCGCCAGGCTGCGGCGAACGTCGGCAGGTCGTGGGTGGAGAGCGACGCCACCGAACCCGTCGGCACGGGGCGACGGAGTGCCACCGGCGCGGTGGGTGCGGTGGCGGCGATCTCGACCACCTCGAACTGCGCGACGAACATCCCGGCCGCGCCGTGATCACGCAGCGCCAAGTCGACCTCGGGCGGGACGGTGCCGAGGTTCTCCGCGACGATCGCGGCGTCGGCGAGGTGCGCGGCGAGGCAGATGACGGCCCACAACTCGTCGGCAGGCTGGTCGACGTAGACGCCGGCGGTGGCGGGCGCGCCGTCGGGGACCCACCACTGGCGGTGCAGTCCCATCACGTGATCGATCCGCAGCGCGTCGGCGAACTCGAGGTGGGCCGCGAGCGCGGCACGCACGATCGGCCAGGCGCCGGCGCGTGCTCGGTCGGGATGGAACGGCGCGAGCCCCCAGCACTGACCGTCGGCGAAGAACGCGTCGGGCGGCGCGCCGATCGACACGCCGTCGACGAACTGTGGCGCGTCGGCCCACTGATCGAAGCCGTGCGGATGCGCGGCGAGCGGCAGGTCGAGGTACAGGGCTTGGCGGCGGGCGGCGAGTGACGCGCGCAGGTCACCGAGTTGGTCGGCCATGAGGAATTGTGCCCACCGGTGCGCTCTGACCGCGCCGGGGTCGACTGCCGAATCGGGGATCCCCGCGGTCCGCCACACGGCGGGCCACTCTCGCCAGTCGCGCCCGTGGCGTTCGGCCGCGGCGCGGAACCGCGCGTATCGGTCGATCGTCGGGTCGCGCGCCAGCCACTCGGCGAGCGTCGTCGGATCGTCGCGGCGGGCGAGCGCGTCGAGCACCGAGCGCACCACCGCGTATGCGGCCGGGCGGTCGACGCGCGCCGCGGCGCGGAGCCGCGCTCGCTCCGGCGCGAGGCGGTCGAGTGCCGCGCGTGTCTCGGTGTCGCCGAAGCTGGCGACCGCGGCGTCGAGATCGAGGTACAGCTCGTTCCAGAACCGCCGGCTCACCGGTGAGTACGGGCTCGGCTCGCACGGCGCGTCGTTGAACGCGGCGAGCAACGGGAGCGTCCCCACCACGCGGGCGCCGAGCGGCGCCGTCACGGCGGCGAACGCGTCGAGGTCGGTGAGGTCGCCCACTCCGCGGTCGCGCGCGGTGCGCAGCGCGTAGAGGGGAGCGAATACACCCCACGCGTCGGGACCGAACGGCCCGCGCGGAGTGCGCGACGGAGCGCTGACGATCGTGGCCCGAGCGTCGAGGCCCGGGCCCGACACGTGCAGCGTGTGGAGACCCGGCGGGAGCATGCCGGGGAGCGCAAGGGCGCCGTCGACGAGGTCGGTCGTCCAGCTACGGGGAGCGGCCTCGCCGACGTCGAGCGCACAGGTCACGCGGGTCGCGCGAGCGACGATCGAGACGGGTGGCGCGGTGCCGTCCCACGCGACGATCACGGGAGTGACGGCCGGCGTCGGGGGTGGCGGTCCGAGTGCCGCGAGGATCGCTTCGACGCTCGCGGCCTCGGCGTGGTGCCACGTGCCGTCGTTGTCGTGGTGGCCGGCGTGGATGCCTCGCGCCGCGGCCGCGCGACGGCGACGGGCGTCGGGGTCGGTCACGGAGCGGCCAGGAGCTTGCGGTCCTTCTCGACGACGACGACGCCGTGTTCGCTCACCGTGAAGCGCTCGGCATCGGCCTCGGGGTCGTCGCCGATGTGGTACCCGGGCGGGATGATCACATTCTTGTCGACGATGCAACGGTGCAGGCGCGCGCCCGCGCCGACCTTCACGCCGGGCAGCAGGATCGATTCGGTCACGATCGCCGAATGATCGATGTAGCACTCCGGGCCGATGATCGAGGTTTCGACCTCGCCGCCCGACACGATCGACCCTTGACACAGGAGGCTCGAATCGACCGTGACCGACTCGCCGCCCGGCCCGCGGGAGATCTTCGCCGGCGGCAATGGCGGGTGGTCGCTGTAGACGGGCCACCGCTCGTTGTAGAGGTTGAACTCCGGCACCGGCGCGATGAGGTCCATGCTGGCGGCGAAGTACGCGTCGAGCGTCCCGACGTCGCGCCAGTAGCCGCGCTCGATCTCGCCCTGCCCGGGAATGAGGTTGGTCGAGAAGTCGTAGAGGTGCGCGCTGCCGGCGCGGGTCAACGCGGGGATCACGTGGCTGCCGATGTCGGTGCGCACGCCGTCGGACGTGCTCGGCGTCACCACCTCGACGAGCGTCTCGGTGTCGAACACGTAGTTGCCCATCGACGCGAGACAGCGCGTGTCGTCGCCCGGCATCGTCGGCGGCGCCACGACCTTCTCGTGGAAGTCGAGGATCTTGCCGGTATCGGACGCCTCGATCACGCCGAAGTCGATCGCCTGGTCGCGCGGCACCGGGATCGCGGCGACCGTGACCCCGGCGCCGACCTCGAGGTGATGGTCGACCATCTGGCGCGGGTCCATGCGGTAGATGTGATCGGCACCGAACACACACACGACGTCGGGTTGCTCGTCGCTGATGAGGTTCAGGTTCTGGTAGATCGCGTCGGCCGACCCACTGAACCAGTGCGGTCCGCGGCGCATCTGCGCGGGCACGGGCGTCACGTAGTTGCCGAGCAATGTCGAGAAGCGCCAGGTCTGGCTGATGTGGCGGTCGAGGCTGTGGCTCTTGTACTGGGTCAGCACCACGATCTTCAGGTAGCGAGCGTTGGCGAAGTTGGACAGCACGAAATCGATGAGTCGGTACGAGCCGCCGAACGGCACCGCGGGCTTGGCGCGGTCGTTCGTGAGCGGCGCGAGCCGCCGACCCTCACCGCCGGCGAGCACGATCACGAGCACACGGGGTTCGGCGGTCACGGCGACACGGTATCGACTGGCGAGCCCACGAGCCGCGCGTACGTCTCGCGGTAACGCCGCGCAGGGACCTGCCACGACCAGTCGGTCGCCATCGCGCGTTGCTGGGCGGCGCGCCGACGGGTCGCGACCGACCAACCGCGGATCGCTCGGTGGAGCGCGTCGAGGATGGCCATCGGCGACGGATCCGACGCGAGCCACCCCGTCCCTCGATCGGGCGAACGGTCGAGATCGACGATCGTGTCGTGAAGACCGCCGACGTCGGTCGCGATCGGGAGCGTCCCGTAGCGCATTGCCTGCATCTGGGTCAGGCCGCACGGCTCGAACCGGCTCGGCATCACGAGGAGATCACCGCCCGCGATGAGGCGGCGAGCGAGCCCGTCGTCGTAGCCGTCGACGAAGGCGACCGTGTCGGGCAGGCGCGCTGCAGCGTCGTGCAACGCCGCGACGAGCCACGGCTCCCCTGCACCGAGGATCGCGAGTTGTGCGGGCATCGTCGCGAGGAACTCGACCGAGGGGAGCAAGAGATCGATGCCCTTCTGGTCGACGAGGCGGGTGACGGCGACGATCAACGGGCACGGCTGTTCCGGAAGCCCGACCTCGGAGCGAACGGCGGCGCGGTTGGTCGCCTTGGCCGCCGGACTTGCCGCGGCCGAGCGCCGGACGAGCGCGGGGTCGGTCGCCGGATCCCACGAGGTGGTGTCGATTCCGTTGAGGATGCCGACGAGGGCGTCGCCGCGCGATGCGAGGAGGTCGTCGAGTCCGCAGCCGTGTTCGCGGTGCAGGATCTCGTCGCGGTAGGTCGGGCTCACCACGACGACCGCGTCCGCGAGCGCGATCGCACCTGCGAGCGGGTTGCATTCACCGTTGCGTCCGAACGCTGCGCTCCGCGTGCCGAGACGATCGAGCCACGACGCGTCGGTCGTCCCCTGGTAGGCGAGGTTGTGGATCGACAAGATGGTCGGGATCTCGGGATCGCTCGCGGCAAGGGCCGACGCGGTGTGCCAGTCGTTCACGTGCAAGATGTCGGCGTCGAGATCGCTCGCGAGACGGGCGATCGCCAGACCGAACGCGAAGAAGCGATGGTCGTTGTCGGGCCACCCCTTGCCGTCGGCGTCGGTGTAGGGGTGCGGCCGCGCCATTCCGGGGACCGAGACGAGGTGGAGCCGTCCCGCCTCGGCGTGGCGACCGGAGCGCACCGCCGCCGGCCCGACCCACGGAGCCAGATCGAGGACGCGTCGTCGTTCGTCGTCGAGCCGCGTCTCGCCGTAGTCCGGGAGCACGACCTCGACGTCGACGCCCTGGCGGCGCAACTCGTCGACGAGCCCGGCGGCCGCCGCGCCGAGCCCACCGACGGAGACGACCGGGACGAGCTCGGCGCTCGCGAAGAGGATTCGCATCGGGCGATCATCGCAGACGCGTTCGCAGCGGTCTGGCTCGAGGAGCCCGGTCGGCCGATGGTCCAGACGCACCAGCAGCGAATGGTCGTGCGGCGTCTATCGGCGCGAGCGACCGGAGCGGAGAATGTCGGAGGCGGCGCCCGCCCGATCGAGTCCCGCCCGACTCGGTCGGGCGCTGCCATTCGCCCCGTCGGCGGCCCGGGCGCCCCCACTGCCCGGTATCGTCGACGGGGCGACCTTTCTGCAAGGGGCGAGTCCGGGTGAGCGCACCATGACCGATCGTCAGCTCCGTGTCGTCGTCGTCGATGACCACTCCGTCTTTGCCGAATCGCTCGCGGTGGCGCTCGCGGCCCGCGGGATCGAGGTCGCCGCCGTCGCGGTCAACGGCAGCGATGGCATCCGAGCGGCGCGAGCCGAGCAGCCCGACGTCGTGCTCGCGGACTTCGTCGTTCCCGACATCGGCGGTGTCGATCTCGTCACGGGGCTGCGGGGCGCGGCCCCGTCGGCAGCGGTCGTCGTGCTCACCAGCGTTACCGACCCGCGGGTCGCCGTCTCCGCGTTCGAGGCGGGCGCGCACGGCTTCGTTCGCAAGGCCCAGCGGCTCGACGAGATCGTGAACGCCGTGGTCGCCGCGGCCGACGGTGAGACGGTCGTCTCACCCGACGCGATCGCGTCGGTGGTCGCCCACGTGCGCGGCGACGGGCGCGACACGCTCCCGCTGTCGGCGCGCGAGATCGAGGTTCTCGACCTCGCGGCGGCGGGTCACGACAACGCGTCGATCGCCGAGGCGTTGTCGATCAGCCGGAACACGGTTCGCAACCACCTGCGGTCGATCTCGACGAAGCTGGGCGCGCACAGCAAGCTCGAAGCGGTCGCGATCGGGACCCGCCTCGGTCTCGTCGCTCCCGGCGGCTCTGCTACGGCGTGACCGACGCGTCGGTGAGCGGGATCCACACCGTGACGACGGTGCCACCGGTCGCTCCGGGCGCCACTCGACACCAACCGTGCATGGCATGGGCACGGTCGCGCATCACCTGGAGACCGATGTGCGCGGGACTCGCTCCTGCCGTTGCCATCGAGGCCGGGCCGGGCCCGGCACCGTCGTCTTCCACGGTGATCGTGTAGCTGTCGGCGGTCGAGCGCGTGCGGATGTGCACGAGCGACGCCCCGCTGTGCTGACGCACGTTGCGCAGGGCCTCGCCGACGATCCGGTATGCGGCGACGATCGACGGTGCCGGGACCTCACGCTCCGCGCGGTCGTCGATGACGACGGTGATCCCCGAACCCGCGAGCGCCGCATCGGCTGCCGCGCTCAGGGCCACGGCGAACGGCATGCCGCCGAGGTCGGGATTGTCGAGCTCGAACATGGCGCTGCGGAGGGCGCCCGTGGCGAGGCTGACGCGCTCACGAATCTCGTCGAGCGCTGCGTGGTCGGTATCGAGGCGGTCGAGATCGAGCGCGACGGCCGAGAGTGTCGCGATCGGACCATCGTGGAGTTCGCGCGCGAGCCGGTGTCGTTCGCGTTCTTCGGTCTCGCGGACGCGTTGCAGCAGATCGGTCTCCCGACGTTCGAGCCGGCGGATCGTGCGGTCGCGGTGTGCGAGCACGATGCCGAGCAGGGCCGACGTGACGGCGACGAACGCGAGTCCCTTCGGTGTGTCCCACTGCGCGTCGAGCGCGGCGAGGAGCGCGTCGGTCGCAGAGATCCACACCGCGGCCGCGATCGCGTACACGGTGACGATCCACCAGGTCGGGCGGCGGTGATTGGTTCGCGGCTCGCTCACCGCAGCACCCGGCGCGGCACGACACGTCGCGCGGCGAAGAACTCGGCGAGCACCTCGGCGCACGCGTCGGCCCGCACGCCGCGCACGACCGGGATCTCGTGGTTGAGTCGCGGGTCGGCGGCGAGGTTGTAGAGCGTCCCGGCGGCGCCCGCCTTGGCGTCGCTCGCGCCGAACACGATGCCGCCGAGTCGCGATGCCCAGGCTGCCCCAGCGCACATCGGGCAGGGCTCGAGCGTCACGACGAGCACGTGGTCGTCGAGCCGCCAGGTTCCCGCGGTGACCGCGGCATCGCGCAGGGCGAGGATCTCCGCGTGGGCCGTCGGGTCGCCCGTGCGCTCGCGTTCGTTGTGCCGTCGGGCGACGACCTCGCCGTCGGTGGTGCGCACGACGAGCGCGCCCACCGGAACGTCGTGGTGGTCGAGCGCCGCGCGTGCCTCCGCGAGCGCCTCGGCCATCAGCGCCTCGAGCCGTTCGGCCGACAACGCGAGGCTGTCGGACGGGGAGGCCGGCGGATGCGGTGAGTCGGCGGGCCGATCCGAAGGCTGCACGCCCGCGACCCTACCGACGCCCACGACGCCGCGCTCACCCCGAACCTGCGTCCGTTGAGTCGACCGCCGCACCCGTGCAGCTCTCGACTCAACGGATCAACGGACGCGGATCACTCCGCGCTCGGCGGGTTACGGTCGAGAGTCGGCGTGGCGCAGTTCTCGATGCATCTTGGACGCGATGATCCGACCGGTCAGCCGGGGAGCGAACCGGGCCGCGCGCGCGATCGCGCCGGCGCGACCTGGAATGACCAGGGCGCGATTCGCTTGTACCGCGTCGACGACCCTCCGAGCCAGCGCGTCGGCGGTGATGGGCTTGCCGGCCGCCGAGACGAGATAGCGGCGCGGGCTCAGCCCTGGAGTGCTCACGGGCGCGTCGAGGAGGGAGGTCTCGACCGGACCCGGGCAGACGGTCGTGACGCCGATCCCGTACCGCGCGGCCTCACCGCGCAGGCTCTCGCCGAGGCCCACGATGGCGTGCTTCGACATCGAATACGGCGTCATCAAGGGCGTTCCGACCAGCCCGGAGAGCGATGCCATGAGGACGATCGCGCCGTGTCGTTGGTCGCGCAGGCGCGCGTAGGCGGGCAGCACCGTGTTGACGACCCCTCCGATGTTGATGTCGATCGTGCGTTGCCAATCGGCCGTCGCGATGTCGTCGACGATGCCGCCGACTCCGATCCCGGCGTTGGCGATCACCACGTCGATTCGTTCCAGCGACGCGATCGCGGCCGCGACCGCAGCCGCGTCGGTGACGTCGAGCCGCACGTCCGCGCCTTCGAGATCGGCCGTGACGACGATCGCACCGGCGTCGGTGAACGCACGGTCGAGCGCACTGCCGATCCCTCCCGCCCCGCCGGTCAGGAACACCGATGCCTTGTCGAGATTCATCACGCCCCTGTTCGTTCCGCCCGTGCAGTCTGGATCATCGCGACCGGCGGGAGTCGGCGCCACCGGGACTCGGCCGAGCGCCGGCCCCTTGGCGGCGCGACGGTGACCGTTACCGAGGCGGCAGAGTCGCCGCAGCGTAGGATTCCCGCGTGACGAGCGGTCGCGGTGTGCTGCTCGACGTCTACCGGACCGCTGTCCACACGGATTTCGCTGCAGTGTTCGAGCGCCTCGCGACGGAAATTGATGTCGCACCGCGGTCGCTATCCGCCGCGCTGAACGAAGTTGCCCCAGCCGTCACGGTCGGACGTGTCACGATGGCCGACGCACTGGCGACCGCTGTCTCGGCGTGCGGTCGAACGGTCACGCATGCCGAGGCGATCGAACTGGCCCGACTCGACGCCGAGGCCCTGATCGGCGCATCGTCGGTCTTCGACGACGTGTTGCCGTTCATCGAGTCTTGTCGGAGGATCGGTGTCCCGGTCGCGTTCGTCTCGAACTGTGCCGAGAACACGCGGCCGCTCCTCCAAGCGCTCGGACTCGCGAATGCGGTCGATGCGATCGTGCTGTCGTGCGAAGTCGGTTCGGCCAAGCCATCGCCCGAGATCTTCGACCACGCGCTGGCCGCATTGAATGCCGACGCTCCCTCGTCCGTGCTGATCGACGACCAGGTCGAGTACTGCGACGGAGCGGCATCGCTCGGGATCGCTGCCGTTCACATCCGTCGGGGTGCGCCCGCCGACACGAGTGCCGTCTCATCGCTCGGTGAGGTGCCCCGACTCCTCGGCTGGCCCTGACGTGAGCAGCCTCTCGATCGCGAACGGCGGCGCCTGTTGTGGACCCGACAACGGAGTTGCGGCCTTGTGGGATCGCCCAGGACGGTCTGCGGTCTGGTTCGCACCACGACGGTGTCGAGAGCGCGCGATCGGGGCGCCAACGAGAAATTGCGCCGGCAGTCGTCCGGGTACGGCCCGGCGAACGCGCGGCGCGCATCAAGGGAGAGCCATCAGGGGAGAGCCCCTCAGGGAGGGCAACGAGATGAGACCACTTCGATATTCGATCAACGTGACGCTCGACGGCTGCTGCCATCACGAGGCAGGGCTCCCTCCCGACGAGGAGTCGATGCGCTACTGGACCGCTGAGATGGAACGAGCCGATGCCCTGCTGTTCGGCCGGGTGACCTACGAGATGATGGAGTCGGCGTGGCGGCGGCCGGCCGCGGGCACGTGGCCCGACTGGATGGATGAGTGGGAGATCCCGTTCGCCGAGACCATCGACCGAGCGAAGAAGTACGTCGTGTCGAACACGCTGAGCGGGGTCGATTGGAATGCCGAGCTGGTGCGAGGCGACCTGGGGCAAGCGGTTCAGCGGCTCAAGCAGGAGCCAGGCGAGGGCCTGTTCGTGGGTGGCGTGACGCTCCCCCTGGCGTTGGCAGATCTGGGCCTCATCGACGAGTACGAGTTCCTTGTCCAGCCGGTCCTTGCCGGACACGGGCCGACGTTGCTCGCCGGTCTGCGCGAGCGAATCCAGCTCGAGCTCGTGGATCGCCATGAGTTCCGGTCGGGGGTGGTCGCCCGGCGATACCGGCCCACGCGAGTTACGGCTTGGCGAGTTACGGCTTGACGTGACTCGTACCGGCACGTTGGCCGCCGCCGAGCGACGGAACGACGGCTCGGGTGTCAGCGGGTGTGTGCCGCACGGATTCCGGTCACGTGCCCCGACGCGTCGGTCTCGTAGGTGCCCGCGGATAGATCGAGCAGCACGAGAACGTTGTCGAACGGATCGCGAACCACGGCGAGGCGACCGACCGGAATCGACGTCGGTTCGACGACGACGACGCCGCCGTTCGTGGCGAACTGATGAACGGCATCGTCCACCGACTCGACGAGCCAGTTCGGCTCGTAGTTGTGTTCGGTCGTGAGGACGAGTTCGGTGTCGGAATCTGGGAGCGTCAGGCCGGCCTGGCCGATCGAGTCGTTCCGCCAGCGAAGCCGATGTCCGAGCCCATCGCGGTAGAACGTCAAGCCCTCGTCGATGGTCGGCACGCGAACCGTGACCGCGTCCACCTTCCGCAACAGCGCTGGCCGCTCGATTCCACCCGCAACCACGAGATCACGCAGCCCGCGGCGCGTCCCAGTGTGCCTGGGCGAGTTCTGCGCCGCTGGCGAGCAGCTGGTCGAAGAGCACGTCGAGTTGCTTGGCGACGTCCATTGTCAGCCAGGTCAGTCCGCAAGCGGGACACTCCTCGACGGGCACCCCGAGGACTACGGCAGTACGGCCATCGCGCTCCGCGATTCGAGACCGGGTCGCCGAGACTCGCTCACCGTTGTCGCACACATCGCATCGAATCATGATCGCTTCCGACGGAATCCCGGGTGCCACCGTGTCGGATCGGGTTCGTAGACAGTAACGATACGCTCCTCCTCCCGTGCGTCGTCAACGATCACGACGAGGTGGAGCGGTCGTGTCCACTCGATCAGGAGCACGACCTCCTTCACGGCGTCGGTCTGGAGGCCGATCTCGCCTGCGACCCAACCGAGCCGACGTTCTCACCCTCGACTGGTGAGTGCTTGCACGACCTGTTCGACGACATCGGAAGGCACGCCGACCGTCACGAGGCCGCGCGCGATCAGCCCGGCGTCGAGTCGGCGCGCTGCACCCGCTCGATGATGCTTCCGACTCGGGCTCTTTCCCACGATCGACTTCCGTCGCGAAACGAAGTTGCGACGCCGCTGTTCGAGCCGGCTCCTAGCCCTACGACGACACCGTCACCGGCCGCAAATACCGACGGAACGGAACACGCCAGGCCCGCTTCTCTTCGACTGGGTTCGAAAGAGAACGATTTGGCGGAGGGAGTGGGATTCGAACCCACGGAGGGTTGCCCCTCACACGCTTTCCAAGCGTGCCGATTCGGCCGCTCTCGCATCCCTCCCGGGGCGGGTGATGCTACCGGCGGCCACTAGGGTTGCCGTCTCGGAACCCGACCTTGCGATGGTCCGCCCGGGTCCGGCGCAGCGGGATCTCGTGAACCGAGTCAGGTCCGGAAGGAAGCAGCTCTCAGCGGGGCGTCCCGGGTGCCGCCGGGTTGCCTGGGCGGACCGCCGGAGGGCCGGGTTCCGAGACGGCGTACGCCGAGACGATCGTCGTAGGCACCCTCTAAGGTGAGCGCGTGGCCTCCAGCTCCCTCTACCGCAAGCATCGGCCGCAGCGCTTCGGCGAACTCGTCGGCCAGGAGCACATCACCTCCACGTTGCGCCACGCCCTGCTGACCGACTCGGTCGGGCACGCCTACCTGTTCTCGGGGCCGCGCGGCACGGGCAAGACCACGACGGCGCGCGTGTTCGCCCGCGCACTCAACTGCCTCGACCTCACCGACGACGGCGAGCCGTGCGGCAAGTGCGACAACTGCGGTTGCTTCACCGCGGAAGGCATCACCTTCCCCGACCTGTTCGAGCTCGATGCGGCGAGCAACAACGGGGTCGAGAACGTCCGCGAACTGATCCAGAGCGTCAACGTCGGGATGGCGGGCAAGAGCAAGCGCAAGGTGTACCTGATCGACGAGGTGCACATGCTCACGGGCGGGGCCGCGAACGCACTCCTCAAGACATTGGAGGAACCGCCCGCGTACGTCGTGTTCATTCTCGCCACGACCGACCCGCAGAAGGTGCTCCCCACCGTGCGGTCGCGGACCCAGCACTTCGACTTCACGTTGCTCGCGCCCGACCAGCTCCGCGAGCTGATCGGCTCCAATCTCGGCCGTGAAGGTGCCGCGGTCGATCCCGAAACCGTCGATCTGATCGTGCGTAAGGCGGCCGGTTCGGGCCGCGACGCACTGTCGCTGCTCGACCAGGCACTCGCGCTCGGCAGGAGCGAGCTCGGCGTCGACGCGGTGCGCGCCATGTTCGGCACGACCGACCTCGATCGTCGTGCCGCCGTGCTGCGTGCCATCGCGGCAGACGACGCCGGCGGCGCGATCGCGGCGGTGCACGACGCACTCGCGACGGGCGTCGACGTGCGGCGCCTCGCCGACGACCTGCTCGTCACCCTGCGCGACGCCTTCGTGCGGGTCGCGGCGACCGGACGCGTCCCCTACGACGGTCCCCCCGCCGATCTCCCGGTGCTCGACGAGCTCGCCGAGTCGTTCGGCCTCGCGGGTCTCACGCGCGGCATCGAGTTGCTCGGCGAGACGATCGTCGACATCCGTGGCCTCACGGTCCCCGACCCGCGTCTGCTGCTCGAGGTCGCCGTCGTACGCCTGGCCCGCCGCGACTCGCGTGCTTCGCTCGACGCGCTCGCCGATCGTGTCGAGCGCCTGCT
>SXJQ01000327.1 GCA_005779345.1 Actinomycetota bacterium | reverse complement strand
TCGCGACGCCGACGGTGTGCTGGACGCGCTCCGAGCCGGACGCAATTGTCGACCTCCCCGGCGACATCGCCTCCACGAGGGGAGATTGGTCCTGCGGGAGCCGCGTCATGCGTTTCGCGATGGTCTTCTTCAATGGCCGCTCGGCGGCTCCGGTCGACTTCGTGGGCTTCGCCCTCGACACCGACCGCAACCTCTCGAATCACTGCGCCGGAGCGGAGTACTTCGCCTTCGCCGAGGCGACGTTCGACAGCAACGCGAGGGCGGCGCTCCTGAAGATGGGTGCGAGCTGCGACGCCGATCCGGTGTGGGAGACACCGCTCTCCACCACCGGCATGCTGTCCGATCCGCGTCGCATCGGCGTCGACATCCCGTGGCCCCTCGTGGGTAACCCTCGCACGGTCCATTACTCGAGCGCTTCGTTCGACGGCGCCTCGCGCGTCTTGGACGTCGCGCCAGACGGCGACAACTGGTACACCCTCGCCGGGTTCCGTGAGACGACGATCGGCAACGCAACGAACTTCGTGAACGGCGCGCCGATCTCGATCAACGGCTCGTACTCTCACCTCGTCCCCGGCGACTTCAACGGCGACGGCGCCGACGACATCGCCCTCGTCGGCAACGGACCCCGCTCCGACGCCCTCAAACTCGGCGGTACCACGGGCTTCCGCACGAGCACCGGATTCGCCCTCAACGGCAGTTACGACTGCGTGGTCGGGACCGATTTCGATGCCGACGGCGACGACGACCTCATCCTCATCGGCAACGGACCCAAACTCGACGCCATCAAACGCGGCGGCCCCAACGGCTTCGTCTCCGGCCCACCCCTCGACATTCCCGGCGTCTACGACCACTGCCTCGCCGGCGACTACAACGCCGACGGCCGCGGCGACATCGCCCTCATCGCCGACAACGGCGGCACCAGCCTCCTCAAACGATCCGACGGCACCGGCACCTGGAGCAATCGGACCTTCACCGTCGCCACCGACCCCGACGCCGCCACCAGCGCCGACTTCAACGGCGACGGCCACGACGACATCGCCCTCCCCACCTGGGGTGCCGGACCCGACACGCTCCTCATGGGCACCACCGGCGGCTTCACCACCTGGCCCTACGAGGTCGGCAGCCGCTACGACGCCACCCGCGCCGGTGACTACAACGCCGACGGCTACGCCGACATCCTCTACTACAACGCGGACGAAGGCGCCGACGTCGTCCGGCGGGGCCGACGCACGACCGGACCCACCGCATGGGCGCCGGAGACGTTGGTCGGCTTCGCCCGCATTCCCATCGTCGGCGACTTCGACGGCAACGGCACCGCCGACCTCGTTTGGCACGGTATCGGGGCCTACAACGACCTCAACTGGCGCGGCGTTCGCTGACCACTGCCACCAGCGGCGAGCGCGGCGAGCGTTCCGTCAGCCGCGAACGAGCGACAACACGAGCGCGTAGTGGCACGCACCCGCGCCGACGACGAAGCTGTGCCACACCTCGTGGTAGCCGAAGACCCGCGGACTCGGGTTCGGGCGATTGACCGCGAGCACGATCGCTCCGACCGTGTAGAGCACGCCACCGGCCGCCATCAACCACATCTCGGGCGCCGACAGGGAGTGCACGAGTTGTGGTGTCGCGATCGCGACCAACCACCCCAGCACGAGGTACAGCGCGAAGCCGAGGCGGTTCCACTGTTCGAGGCGGAGGACCGTGATCACGATCCCGACCGCGGCGCCGGTCCATGCCAACGCGAGGAGCGTGATCCCCCACGCCGGGCGGAGCGCGAGCAACGTGATCGGCGTGTACGACCCGGCGATCAGCACGTAGATCATCGAATGGTCGAGGTGCTTCATGAGTCGCTCGGTCTTCTGCGACCAGTTGCCGCAGTGATACGCACCGCTCACGCCGTAGAGCGCCGTCATGCTCACCGCGAAGATCGCCGCGCTCACGCGCGCCTCGGCACCGCTCGCGAGCAGCACGAGCGCGATCCCCGTGGGGATCGAGACGAAGAACGCGCCTCGGTGCATCTGTCCGCGCCAGAGCGGCTTCAGACGCACGTTCACCGGCGTGCGCTCGGAGTCGGGTCGAATTCGATCACGACAAGGCTCATCGGCGCTCATCATGCCATCCGCGTCGCCCACGACTCCCGCGGGGTGCGCTGAGCAACGGCGCGCCCGCCGCAGGGCGGTCGAGCACGACAGGGACCCGGCGCGAAACGGCCCGGACGGGGGGCGTCCGGGCCGCTCGCTGCTTCGGTTGCTCCGGCCGACGGGGGGTTCGGCCGGACTCGCGGCCAGCGGTTCCGGGGGGCGGAACCGGGCCGGCGATCTGGTACCGCTGGGCCTCAGGCGGCCTTGGCGGCGCTCTTCTTCGGGCGACGGATGGTCGCTACGCGGGCCGGGTGGTGCCGTTCGGCTCGCAGCTCGGTCAGGCGCTGTTCCCACGCGAGTTGTTGGACCAGCCAGTTCATCGCGGACATGTGCGCACCTCTCACCTCGTGATCGGCCAACATCTGTTCGGCCGGCGACCGATCCGGTCCCGCCGGCGTCGGAGCGTGTGCGTCGACTCCGTGTGTCATAACTCTGTAAGTAAATACTCTCAGCGTCGATACTGTCAAGTCGTACACACTGATATCCGAAACTCTTAGTGTGTGACATCGGGCACAGGCCGAAGCCAGGCGATCCGAGAGGTGACATGACCGAAACGAGTTGGCGGATCGACGACCTGGCCCAGCGCGCCCGGGTCAGTGTCGACACCATCCGCTACTACGCGCGCGAGGGCCTCCTCCCGCTGGCCGTGGCCGCCGGCCGCAACCGCCTCTATGGCGCCGAACACCTGGAACGCCTCGCACAGATCCGCGAACTGCAAGAACAACGCTTCTCGCTCGCCGCGATCCGCGCCATCGTGTGCACCGATCGCCCCGGAATCGACGGGATCTTCGGGGCCAGCCGCGCGCACTACACACCCGAGGCACTCGCGGCGCGGTCCAACGTGCCCCTCGAACTCATCGACACGCTGCGCGCCGTCGGCCTGATTCCCGATCCCGAGGAGTTCGGCCGCGAGGCCTACGACGACGCCGACCTGCGGATGTTGCGGTCGGTGCGCGAACTGCTCGACATCGGCATGACGGCCGAGATCCTCGTCGAACTCGGCTCGATCTACGTGCGCCACTTCCGCGCACTGCAGAGCGAGGTGCACGCCATGCTCGCCGGCTGGACCCGCTCCGACTGGGATCCCGCCGAGATGGATTCGATCCAGCGCACGCTGACGGCCAACAGCGATCGTCTGGTTCCTGCGGTCGATCGCGTCCTGAACTACGTGCACCAACGCACCGTCCAGCGCCTCACGCTGGACGCGATCCGGACCGCCGTCGAGACGAACACGGGCGTCGGTGGCTACCGCCGCGACCGCGCCGACGACCTGGCGTGCGAACCCGACGGCGACGGCGACTGATCGCCTACGCGATCCCCCAGATGCGCGCGGCGTTGCCGCCCGCGATCGCCGCACGCTCGGGTTCGGTGCAACTGCCCATCATGTCCTCGATGACCTTTCGGGAATACGGCCAGTCGTTGCCGTGGTGGGGGTAGTCGCTCGACCACATGATGTTGTCGACGCCGACGCGATGGCGCAGTTCGATCCCGCTGCGATCGACGATGAAGCTCGCGGCGTTGTTGCGGTACCAGTAGAACGACGGCGGTTGGTCGATCGGGAGGTCGCCCCACGACCGGTTGCGCCAGTACCGGTCGTCGATGCACTCGAGGAAGTGCGGAATCCATCCGACGCCTGTCTCGATCCAGCAGATCTGCAGCGTCGGGAACCGCTCGAACACGCCCTGGAACAACATCGACGTCATCGCGCCAGTCGTCATCGCGAAGACGTGGCTCATCCCGCCGATGGCCTTCGCACGCGTCGCCTCGCTCCGCATGTCGTAGAGGTGGTTGCCCGCCGCGGCCGCGGCCCGGCGGCCGGCCATGCGCTGATTCCGGCTGATGATGTTGATGTGGATCGACACCGGGAGTTGTGCCTCGCACGCCGCCGCCCAGAACGGATCGTCGTCGGTCGAGAGCGTCTCGCCACCGCTCGGCCAATTCGAGATGAGCACGCCCTTGGCCCCGCGCTCCTTCGCCGCGTGCAGGCCCGCGATCGCTGCCGCGATGCCGATGCTCGGAATCTGCGCGAGCCCGATGAGCCGCGCCGGGTCGGGCGCGCAGAACTCGTCGAACAAGAAGTCGTTGTACGCCGCGACGCCGGCGAGCACGAACTCGGGGTCGTCGTCGCCGAGGAAGTGGCTCATGGTGCGCTGCGGCGGGAACAGCACCTCTGCCGACACACCGTCGAGGTCCATGTCGGCGAGCCGAGCAACCCCGTTGTAACAGCCGGTGCGCGCCTCCTCGTAGGTCACGCCGAACCAGCGGAAGTCGTCCCATGCCATCCCGGGCGTCGCGACGAGGCCGATCGGGTCGGGGTCGCCACCCACCGCGGTCAGCCACGCGTCGCCGCCCTCGGGGTCCTTCACGAGTTTGGGCGCCTTCTCCTGCCACTTGGCAGCGAGGTGGTTCTGCCAGATGTCGGGCGGCTCGAGGACGTGACAGTCGGCATCGACGATGCGGTAGGTGCCCATGGTTCCTCTCCGAGACGGGGACGACTCCCCGAGATGGTGCGACCGGTGGCCCCTACACTGACACGTACGTCAGGTTTGCGACAACCGCGGGCGTGAGCCGCCGGCGAGGAGGAACGGTGCTCGAAAGCCTGCTGCGCGGCACCCGGGTCGTCGAACTCGGCGGCGACCCGGCGGCGCGCGCCGGCCGCGTGCTCGCCGACCTCGGCGCCAGCGTCATCCGCGTCGTGCCCGGCGACGGCGACCCACTCGCCCAGCGTCGGGCCGCGTACCTCGCGTGGACCGCGGGGAAGGATCTCCTGGTCGACCCGGGGCCCGACGTGCTCGGCGATCTCGCCCGCGGCGCCGATGTGGTGCTCGACACCCCATTCGACCGCGCGACGGTCGCGCTCGACCCCGCCGTCGCTCCCCGAACGCACTGGGTCCGCATCACGCCGTTCGGCCTCGACGGTCCGCACGCCCGCCGGCAGGCCCACGACCTCGGCGTCATGGCCGCGACCGGCAACCTGTTCGCGACCGGCGACCCCGACCGCGCACCGGTTCGGGCCGCCGAGCCCACCTCGTACGCGCACGGTGGCGGCGAGGCCGCCTACGCCGCGATCGCCGTGCTCGCGAGCCCCACCCGCCAGATCGTCGACCTCTCGCTGCAGGAGTGCGTCCTCGTCGCCAACATGGGTGCCGCGGGGCGTCATGCCCGGAGCCACGAGCGGGGGCGACGTTTCGGCGCCAAGATCGGACGCACGCGCGAGATCTGGCCGACGCTCGACGGCTTCGTCAGCTTCGGGATCCGCGGTGGCAAGGCGCGCATGGCGAGCATGGCGCTCATCGCACAGCTCGTCGCCGAGGCGGGGATCGACGAACCGTCGCTCGAACAGGACTGGGCGACGTGGTCGCAGAACACCGCACCCGACGACGAACTCGCGGCGATGGAGCAAGCGATCGGCCGCTATTTCGCGGCACGAACGATGCAACAGCTCTACGACATCGCGTGCGACACCAACCTGATGCTGGCGCCGGTGAACTCGCCGCGCGAAGTCGTGCAGTCACGACAGCTCGCGGCACGCGGATTCTTCACGGCGGTCGGCGACGTCGCCCGCTTTCCGCGCTCGTTCCTGATCGTGCACGGCGCCACGCCAGCGGGCCCGACCGGTCCGGCCCGAGTACTGGAGCACGCGCCACTGTGGGAGGCTCGGAGCGGCGATGCGCCGGACGCGGGTGCACCGGATCGGGCGGCCACCGTCGGGGCATTGCCCGTACCGGGGATCTGGGACGGCCTCCGGATCCTCGAGTTCGGCTCCGGTGCGGCGGGGCCGATCGCGACGCGCTACTTCGTCGAGCACGGTGCGACCGTGCTGCGGGTCGAGTCGCCGTCGCGCCCCGACTTCTTGCGCGCGATGGCCGTCGGACCCGACAACCCGCACGGGCTCGAGGGTGCACCGATGTACGACGCTCTCAACTGCGGCAAGCGCAACGTGACCCTGAACCTCAAGCATCCCGAGGCCCTCGCGCTCGTGAGCCGGCTCGTCGTCGAATGGGCCGACGCGGTCGCCGAGAACTATGCGCCGCGAGCGATGACCGGGTTCGGCCTCGACTACGAGGCGCTGCGCGCGCTCCGGCCGGATCTCGTGATGATCAGCGCGTGCCTGAACGGCCAGACGGGCCCGCACAAGGACTACCCGGGATTCGGCGGGCAGGGCAGCGCGCTCTCGGGGTGGAATTGGATCACGGGGTGGCCCGACCGTGAACCCGTCGGACCGTTCGGCACGATCACCGACTCCCTCGCCCCGCGCTATGTCGCCGCCGCGCTGGCCGCCGGACTCGAGCACCGACGTCGCACCGGTGCGGGCTGCTACCTCGATGTCGCGCAGGTCGAGGTCGGCCTGTGGGCGCTGTCGCCGTGGCTCATCGATCACGAACTCGACGGCACCGTCGGGATGCGCAACGGCAACGCACACCCCGACGCCGACCCGCACGGCGTGTTCCCGTGCGCCGACGAAGCCGGTCACGGGGATCGCTGGGTCGCGATCGCGTGCTGGACCGACGCGCAGCGTGCCGCACTGCGCGCCGCGATCGGCGCCGAGCCGAGCGAGGCCGCACTCGCGGCATGGACGCGCTCACGACTCCGCACCGACGTCGCCGCGGAGCTCCAGGCGCTCGGGATCGAAGCCGTTGCGGTAGCCGACTTCGCCGACGTCGCCGACGATGCGCAACTCGCGTACCGGCGACACTTCGTCGAGCACGACCATCCCTTCTTGGGCCCCGGTCGTTACGAGCGAAATGGCGTCCGTTTCTCGGCCGCGGCGGGCGGATACGACCGGGCCGGGCCGACGCTCGGCCAGGACAACGATTGGGTGTTCCACGACCTGCTCGGGCTCACCGCCGCGCACGTCGCCGCGTTGCGCGAGTCCGGCGCGCTCAACTGAACGCGGGCAGGATCGCCGCGATCCACGCATCGTGCGACGTCGCGCGCCACCCGGTGAGCATGCCCTCGCTGAGGTCATCGCACCCGTACCGCAACGGTGCCCGACCCGGCGCGTGACCATCGTCTTCGATCGCGCTCACGATGCGACGAGCCGCTTCGTCGGCCGGCGTGTACTGGTCGCGGACGTGGGCGCGGTTCTCGTACATCCGCCGCGCAAGGTCGGCGTACTCGGGGTGCGCGATCGCCTCGGCGGGGTGATCACCGCCGAGCAACATGTCGGTCACGATCGGTCCGGGCATCACCTCGATCACGCGGATCCCGAACGGGGCGACCTCCGCGGCGAGCGACTCCCCCATCGCCATCACCGCGGCCTTGCTCGCTCGGTACATGCCGAGGAACGGAACCGGTGCGAGGATCGACGACGACGTCACGTTGCAGATCACCCCGCCACCGTTCGATCGCAAGACCGGGATCGCGGCCTGCGTCACCCGAACCAGACCGAAGACGTTCGCTTCGAACAGGTGCTTCCAGTGCAGGTCGACGTCGCCATGCTCGATCGGCAGGTTGTCGGTCTCCACACCCGCGTTGTTCACGACGATCCGGAGCGAGGTGGGAAGGTCGATCGTGGTCCGATCGGTCACGTCGAGCCGTTCGACCCGAATCCCGGTCGGCAACCCCTCACCAGCCGAGACATCCCGCATCGTCGCGACGACGTCGTATCCGCGCGCGTCGAGTTCGATCGCGACCGCGCGACCGATGCCGCGCGACGCGCCGGTCACGAGCGCAGTTCCCCGCTCTTCGCCCACGCCTTGTCGACTCCTCGCTCGGCCGCCCTCGGGTGGGGCGCCTCGCACGCTGTTCGCTAGCGTCAGAATCTGACAGACGAGCGTCGCCGCGCGCCACCAGCCCCGGGAGCACCGCCTTGGACTTGTGCTTCACGCCCGAGCAAGAAGCCTTCCGGGGCGAGGCCCGCGCCTTCCTCGAGGATCGGCTCGCGCAACCCCGCTTCGCCACGATCCGTGGCCGGGGTGGCCCCGGCGACGAGCACGCGCTGTTCGCCGAGCGCTGGGAGTGGGAGCAAGAGCTCGGGCGGCACGGCTGGATCGGGCTCGGTTGGCCGACCGAGTTCGGCGGTCGTGGCGCGACACTGCTCGAACAGGTCGTGTTCTACGAGGAGTACGCGCGCGCCGGCGGACCGGGACGCGTCGGGATCGTCAACGAAGGCCTCATCGGCCCGACGCTCGTCCACTTCGGCGACGACGCGCAGAAGCGCCGCTTCCTCCCGCCGATCCTCGCGGGCACCGAACTCTGGTGCCAGGGCTACAGCGAGCCGAACGCCGGCTCCGACCTCGCGAACGTTGCCACACGAGCGACGCGCGACGGCGACCAGTGGGTCATCACCGGGCAGAAGGTCTGGACCTCACTCGCTCATTGGGCGCATTGGTGCTTCGTCGTCTGCCGGACCGAGCCCGCGAGCACGCGACACCACGGCCTGTCCTACGTGCTCGTCGCGATGGACCAGCCAGGAATCGAGTTGCGTCCGATCGTGCAGATCACCGGCACGAGCGAATTCAACGAGGTGTTCTTCGACGGCGCCCGCGCGCAGTACGACCACACCGTCGGCGGTGAGGGGAACGGCTGGAAGGTCGCGATGGGCACGCTCGCATTCGAGCGCGGCGCCTCCACCCTCGGCCAGCAGCTCGCGTTCGAGTCCGAGCTGCAGACCGTGACACGTCGGGCACAGACCAACGGGCTCGCAACCGATCCGGCGTTCCGCCAACGCCTTGCCGACGCCTGGCTCACGTTGCGCGTCATGCGATACCACGCGCTCCGCTCGCTCTCGGCGCTCGAGCACGGCAACCTCTCGCGCGCCACGGCGATCCACAAACTCTTCTGGGCGAACTTCCACCGCGGACTCGGCGAACTCGCGCTCGACGTCCAGGGAGCCGCCGGGATGATCGCCGACGGGGTCCCCGAAGACGCCGACGAAGCGCGCTATCCGATCAATCTGCTCCAGCGCCTCTTTCTCTACAGCCGCGCCGACACGATCTACGGCGGCAGCAACCAGATCCAACGCAACGTCGTCGGCGAACGCGCCCTCGGCCTCCCCGCCGAACCGAAGGTGGTCTGACATGAGCGACGCGACCCCGCCGGTGTGTCCGGACGGACACGGCCTCCTCGCGGGCAAGTCGGTGCTCGTCACCGCTGCCGCCGGAACCGGCATCGGTTTCGCGACTGCGAAGCGCTGCCTCGAAGAAGGGGCGCAGGTCGTCATCGCCGACATCCACGAGCGCCGGCTCGGCGAGGCCGCCGATGCGCTGACTCCGGTCACCGGCACCCGGCCTCCTGCATTGCTCGCCGACGTGACGGTCGAGGCCGACGTCCAGCGGTTGTTCGCCGACTCGATCGCGGCCTTCGGTCGTGTCGACGTCGTCGTCAACAACGCCGGGCTCGGCGGAACCGCGGCGCTCGTCGACATGACCGACGAGCAGTGGAGCAAGGTGCTCGACGTCACCCTGACAGGCACGGCGCCCCACCTGCGCCGGATCGCGGCAGTCCGCCCCGAGTCCCGGCCTTGCCCTCAGCCTAGCAGCCGACCGAGCAGGTAGTCACGCAGTACGCGCGCCGCGGCCCAGCCCCG
>SXJQ01000037.1 GCA_005779345.1 Actinomycetota bacterium | reverse complement strand
CCGCGACCAGCACCACCATCGCCTCGACATCGACGAGCGTCGGCGTCGGCACGACGAGTACGGACCCCGCGACGACCGTCCCGCCGACGACGACGCCCACCACCGGCGAGGCACCCTGTCCCCCGACGACCACCACGACGCCGACCGCACCCACCACGACGCCGACCGCACCCACCACGACGCCGACCGCCCCCGCCACCTCGCCGGCACCGCCCGCGGGAGGCGCCACCGGCGCCACGGCGCCGGGTGCGGCGACGCCATCGGGATCGACGTCAACGGAGGCCTCCGCGAGCGAAACCCTCACGTCGTTGCTCGCGGTGGGAGCCCGCGCCGACCGCGGGACGGTGTTGTACACGGCCGATGCCCAGCCCGTCGTCGTCGTGATCGCCGCCGAGCCGCTCGTGCGCACGCTCGAACGGTCGGTCGTCGACGGATCCGACGTCGCCGCTCTCGAAGCGAACCTCGTCGCGCTCGGCTTCGGCACCGGGCTCACCGTCGACGAACACTTCGACGCCGACACGGCCAACGCGGTCGAGGCATGGGAGACCGCGCTCGATCGCGCCGAACCCGACGGTGTCGTCGCTGTGGGCGAGGTCGTGGTCGTCGATGCTCCGACGACCGTCTTGCGCCACGAATCGCACGTCGGTGACCCGCTCGACGCGGGGACACCCGTCGTGACGATCGGGAGTGAGAGCCAGGTGGTGAGCGCGACGGTCGAGGCCGACGAACTCGACGGCTGGACGAGTGACGCCGACCTGGCGGTCGTGTTCGGCGACGACACGAGGGTCGACGCGACGCTGCTCACGGTCGGTCGCGACGAGACGAGCGGCGGCGTCGAGATCGTGGTGGCGCTCGCTGCCGCTGCCGACCGACCGATCGGCAGCGCGGTCGAGGTCGCGAGGGTGCTGGTCGATCGCGCCGGAGTCGTCGCGGTGCCCGTCGCCGCCGTGGTCGCCGGTCCCAACGGACCGGCGGTGCGCGCGGTCACAGCCGCCGGCGACCGGGTGGTCTCGGTCGAGCTCGGGATCGTCGACGGCGGCTGGGTCGAGGTCGTGCGCGGACTCGAGCCGGGCACCGAGATCCGCCGACCGGCCTGATCGCCCTCGACCCCACGGACTTCTCGGTTCAATGCATCGTTCCGGCGTCGTCGGGCGACCGAACCCGCCGCCCGACGACGCCAGAACGCAAAACGGTTCAGACGGCGACGGTCAGTGTGGCGACGTAGCCGTTGGCAACGCTGCCGGTCGTCGCGGCGAGTTGGTGCGCCGCGCCGTCGTCCTGGAACACCATGTCGGTCTCGAGCGAGAGTTGCGCGAGATGCTGCGTGCTCGACGGGTAACGACGGTCGGTATAGACGACCTCGCAGACGTCGCGTGCGAACGCGAGTTGTGAGGTGGCGATCGGCCGCCCGCCCCCGGTCGCATCGGCGACCGACGCGAACACCTCGAAATGGATGTGGGGCCAGCGGCCCGGGTAGCAGCCGGGGAACACGGTGGTGAACGTCACCACACCGCCGTCGTCGGCGACCTGCACGCCGCGCAGGTAGTTCTGGTCGCGCGCGGCGTCGGAGTAGAGCGAGTAGTTCCCCGCGGCGTCGCAATGCCACGCGTAGACGGCGGCACCGCCGAGCGGCGAGCAACCGTCGGCGGCGTCGACGACGGCGAGGGAGAACTCGAGCGGCACGCCCTCCGCGATGCCGTCGTACTCGCCGAAACTCGCACGGAGGTCGGCGCGCACCACGCCGTCGCTGGTGAGGACATCGACTCCGTTCGACCCATCGCCCGGGAACGGTCCGGCGGTCTCCTCGGGGATGACCGTGCAGGTGGCAGCGAGGCTCGTGCCGTTGACACCCGTGTCGGCCCCGACCGTGCCGGCCCCGATCGTGCCGGACCCGATCGTGCCCGCCGCGTTCGTCGTCGTCGCGCCCGCGTCCGGTGACGAGCCGTCGGACCGGCCGCAGGCGGCCAGCACGGCCGCGGCGCCGAGGCCGCCGAGCGTCGCCAGCACGCGCCGACGGGTGAGCCCCCGCGCACCGTGGCCATCGAGGTCACGCAGCGAATCGTCGCCCGAGGGCAGTGGGTCGGTCGTTCGCATCACGGGCTCCTGCCGGTGGGTCATCGTCGGGTGGTCATCGTCGGGTTCGTTCCTCGTCGGGCGTGTCGGGCGCGACGGGCAAGCGGATCGACACGGTCGTGCCGCGGCCCTCGGCCGTCTCGAGTGTCACCGTGCCGCCATGGGCGTCGACCGCGGCGAGCGCGATCGCGAGTCCGAGTCCCGAGCCCCCGACCCCCGCGCCCCCGACCCCCGCGCCCCCGCCCCCCGAACCACCGACCCCCGAACCACCGACCCCCGAACCACCGGCGTGTCGCGATCGCGACGGGTCCGCGCGCGCGAACCGCTCGAAGGCGCGATCGGCGAGTTCGGCCGGCATGCCGGGGCCGTCGGCGTGCACGGCCACCACCACCTCGCCCGCGTCGGGGTCGGGCACGACCGAGATCGAGACCGCGGCAGTCGCCGGTGTGTGCACGATGGCGTTGCCGACCACGTTGGCGAGCACCTGCCGGAGGTGGTACTCGTCGCCGTCGACGATCGCGTGGTCGGGCGTCTCGACGCGGATCGGACGCTCCGGCTGAACCGCGGCCGCATCGGCACCCGCGTCGCGCGCGAGCTGCGCGAGGTCGACGGCCTCGTGCTGGAGCGGGCGAGCCTGATCGAAGCGCGCCAACGTGAGCAGTTCCTCGACCAGCGCGGCCATGCGGACGGCCTCCTGTTCGGTACGGCGCATGGCGTCATCGAGCTCGCTCGTGTCGCCGAGCGCACCCATCCGGTACATCTCGGCGTACCCACGAATCGTCTGCACCGGTGTTCGCAGCTCGTGCGAGGCGTCGCCGACGAATCGGCGGAGTCGTTCCTCGGTGCGGGCACGCTCGTCGAACGCCGTCTCGAGCCGGTCGAGCATCGAGTTCAACGCGAGACCGAGTTCGCCGGCCTCCGTCCGCCGAGCGCCGACCTCGACCCGGCGCGAGAGGTCGTCGTCGGCGATCGCGCGAGCGGTCGCGGTCATCCGCTGCACCGGTCGCACGCCGAGGTGGAGCACCCACCATGCGACGAGCGCGAGGGTGAGCAGCACGATCGCCGCGATCGAGAGCGTGATCCCGCGGATCTGCGCGACCGCCGCCGCGACCTCGTCGAGCGGCGCGGCGACGACGACGAGATCGCCGCCGCGCGTCGAGCGCACGACGAGCCGATACTCGAGATCGCCGTCGGTCCCGACCGTGACCGGTGTCGCGTCGCGGTCGCCGGCGAGTGACCGTGCAGTCGCGGCGTCGAGGTCGGGCGCGGCGAGCGCGTCACCCGACAGCACTGGTTCGGCGACCGTCTCGATCGTGTCGCTGTCGGCGGCGAGCACGCCGACGAAGAACGCGCTGAAGCGCAGGTCGTCGCGCGCTGCGTCCGGCGGCGGGATCCGACCGCCGAGGCCGGGAAGGCCACGGTCGATCGCGGGCGACGCGGTCGCGAGCCGGTCGTCGATCTGCTCGACGAGCCGTCGTTCGGTCAGCCGGGTCGTGACGACCGCGGTGAAGAGCACCATCGCGGCAATCACGGTCATCCCGAGCAAGACCCTCACGCGGAGCGACATCAACGCTCCCGCAACGTGTAGCCGACCCCGCGGATCGTCTGGATCAGCCGGGGCTCGGCGGCGTCGAGCTTCTTGCGCAGGTATCCGACGTAGGTCTCGACGATGCCGCCGTCGCCGCCGAAGTCGTACTGCCAGACGTGGTCGAGGATCTGGGCCTTCGAGAGCACCTTGCCCTGGTTCGCGAGGAGGAAGCGCAACAGGTTGTACTCGGTCGGCGACAACGACACCTCGACGCCCGCACGCGTGACGCGGTGCGCGTCGTCGTCGAGCTCGAGGTCGGCACACCGCAGCACCACGCCGGCTTGTTCCGCCCCGGACCGCCGCAGCACGGCCTGGACGCGTGCCACCAGCTCCTCGAGGCTGAACGGCTTCACGAGGTAGTCGTCGCCACCGAGGGTGAGACCGCGCACCTTGTCTTCGACCGTGTCGCGCGCGGTGAGAAAGATCACCGGCGTGCGCACGTAGTCGTTGCGGATGCGACGACAGACCTCGAAACCGTCGAGGTCGGGCATCATCACGTCGAGGAGGATGAGATCCGCGCCCGGCGATTTCGAGAGGTCGATCGCATCGCGTCCGTTCGACGCGGCGATCACCTCGAAGCCCTGGTGCCGCAGGGCGGCCTCGAGCATGGTGCGCAGGTTGTCCTCGTCGTCGACGAGCAGCAGTCGTTCACCGGACACGGTCCCACCTTCACAATGACGTCTGCGACACTGTGGCGACGGTAGCTGAGAGCCGGCTGAGTGTTTGCCGAGAAGGTCCGAGCGCCCGTTCGGCTCCGGACTCGGGGCTCAGGCCTCGGCCGTGCGGTAATCGCCGAACGGCGCGTCGCGCTCGTCGAGGGCAGCGCGCAGGCCCTCGCTGCGGGCCTTACCGATGAACTTCGTCATCGACGGCGAGTGGATCCCGAGCGCGCAGATCTCGGTGCCGAGCCGGATGCCGTCGCGCATCCCCATGACCTCCATCTGGCGATGCACGAGGCGCTTGTTGAGCTGCACGAGGTCGGGGGCGATCTTGGCGATGCGTTCGGCGACCGCGATGACCTCGGCATCGAGGTCGGCGGCGGGGAACGCCCGGTTCGCCCAGCCCAGCTCGACCGCTTCGACCCCGGTGATCGAGTCGCCGGTGATCATCATCTCCATCGCGCGACGCATCCCGATGAACCAGGCGTGGAAGTGCATGTCGGGGACACCGAACCGCACGGCGGGATAGCCCATCTTCGCGTCGTCGGCGACGAACACGAGGTCGCAACCCGTCGCCAGCTCGCTGCCTCCCGCGAGGCAGT
>SXJQ01000326.1 GCA_005779345.1 Actinomycetota bacterium | reverse complement strand
GTGCACGCGCGGCGCGAACTCGTTGACGAGGAGATCGGAACCGACCGCGAACAGTTCGACGCAGAGCACCCCCACGTAGTCGAGCGCCACGAGCAGCCGCGCCGCGAGGTCGGTCGCGGCCGCCTGCACGTCGGGGTCGCCCGATCGGACGCGTGACGCGCGGAGGATCCCGTGTTCGTGTTCGTTCTCGACGACGGGCCACGTGACGACCGCGCCATCGCGGCCGCGACACGCCAGCACCGACAGTTCGCGGTCGAACGCCACGCGACCTTCGTAGATGAGCGGACCGGCCGCGTCGACGAGGGGCCCCGCGGCGCTCATCTCGGCCCAGGCCGGGTCGAGGTCGGCGGGAGTCGCGATCGGCACTTGACCCTTGCCGTCGTAACCACCGCCGCGGGTCTTGAGGATCGCCGGGAATCCGATCTCGTCGGCGGCGCGCAGGAGGCCCACGTGGTCGTCGACCGCAGCGAACGGCGCGGTGGCGATCTCGAGCTCGCGACACAACATCTTTTCGGCGACGCGGTCCTGACTCACCGCGAGCGCGCGGATCGGGGGGTAGGCGGGAGCGCCCGCGGCGAGGCGTCGGACGCTCGCCGCCGGGACGCCTTCCCACTCGTAGGTCACGAGCGCGGCGCCGGCCGCGGTGCGATCGAGCGCATCGGGATCGTCGAGCGCGCCGACGACGACGTCGCCGACCGCCGCCGCGCACGCGCTCGGGGAGGGGTCGAGGAACCGGAACGAATAGCCCATCGCCACGCCGGCGAGGCCGAGCATGCGCCCGAGTTGGCCGCCTCCGAGGACGGCGATCGTGGGTCGTTCGTTCACCGTGGTGAACCTATTACGCCTCCAGCGCGAGCACGTCGTCGTCGGGTTCGACCAGCGAGAGGCCCTCGTCGCGGCGCAACTGCGCGAGCTTGTCGAGCGGGCGCGCGAGCGCGCGATGACGCGTGGTCATGAGCTCGTCGTAGTCGCGGTGCACCGTGTTGAACGACCGCTGGACCTTGTCGAGCTTGTCGGTGTACTTGCTCCACTGCTGCTCGAACTGCCCGAGGAGCACGAGGATCTCCTTGGCCTGCCGTTCGAGGGTGAAGTTCTCGACCGCTTGGCGCACGACCGCGAGCACCGCATAGAGCGTCAGCGGCGAGCACACGACGATCTTCTGGCCGAGCGCGTGATCGAGGAGCTCGGGGTCGTGCTCGTGGATGAACGCGTAGACGCTCTCGTTCGGGATGAACAGCAACAGACAGTCGACGGCGTCGTCGTTGTCGAGGTAACCGCGGGTCGTCAGCTCCTTGACCCGGGCGCGCACGTCGCGGACGAACGCGTCGCGGTACTGCTTGCGCTCGAGATCGCTCGCGGCCTCGACGTAACGCGCGTAGTTGTCGAGCGGGAACTTGACGTCCATGTGCAGGAGACGTCCGTTGGGCAGGAAGAACGTGAAGTCGGGGATGCCGTGGCCGCCGGCGACGGTGGCGATACCCTTCTGCTTGCGGTAGTTGAGGCCCTCGATCAACCCCGAGAAGCGCAGGATGTCGTCGGCCATGCGCTCGCCCCACTGGCCGCGGACCTTGGCGCTCGCGAGTACCTCGCGCAGCTGCTGGGCGGTGGCGGTGAGGTCGGCGACACCGACGTGTTGTTGGCGCAACTGCTCGGTGAGCTCGCCGAACGAGCGATGACGATCGCGTTCGACGCCGACGACGAGGTCGGTGAGCGAACCGAGTTGTTCGCCCATCGTGCGGAGTTGCTCGTCGATCAGTTCCTTCTTGTGGTCGAGGTGCGCGCCGCTGCGTTCGCGCTCGCCGACCAGCATCGTGTTCATGTGGCGCAGGGCCTCGTCGACGGCCGCGCGGGCAGCGTCACGCGCGGCCTCGGCGACACCGACTGCAGCGCCGCCGAGATCGCCGCCGAAATCGCCGCCGAAATCGGCGCCGCGGCGAGCGTCGGTCATCGGACCCCGCGCCATCTTCACGCCGACGGCCACGCCGGCCGCGATGCCGGTGGCCGCAGCGGCGACGATCAGGACCAGGGCGAGATCACTCATGGGCTCCACCCTCGCAGGGAGCGACGACGGTCACGATGCGTGGCGAACCCGGGAGCGAGCGCCACGGAACGTGACCCGGCCGCCCGCGTGTCAGGCGCGACGCACGACCCTGCGCCGGCGTCGGGTGCTCGCGGCGAGGGCACCGCCACCGAGCAGTCCGGCGACCGCCAACCACAACCCGACCGCGACGGCACCGCCTGTCACCGGCAGGCCGCCACCGCTCGGCCCCGACGGTGTCGGGCCTGCGCCACCGGGGGTCGTCGTCGATCCGACCGTGCCGATCGTCGGGTCGGTGGGGGAAACCGGGACCGAGGTCGCTGTGATCGCGCTGCTCGTCGTGCTCCCCTCGGCGAACACGTTGGTGAACGTCACCACGACGGTGTCGTCGGCGACGATCTCGATCCCCTCGGCCAGGTCGCCGACCTGCGCAGCGCCCGGGCTCGGTGAGGCCGGGTCGTCGGGGTGGATCGCAATGGCGGTCGAGACCGCGCCGCCGGAATCGGACTCGTGGATCGAACAGGTCGTCCCGGCGGGCAACGGGCCCGTGTCGAAGGATTCGCCCGCGGCGAGCAGGACCGGATCGTCCCAGGTGCCGACGTGCTCGCCGCCATAGGTGCAGTCGACGAGGAACGCGAACGTGTCGTCGACGGGAATGTCGGTGAGCTTTTCGAGCATGAGGTTGCCGACGAACGAGTTGACGATCTCGATCGCGGTGTCGCCGTCGCTCGCGACGACGGCCACGCCGCCGTCGGTGATCTCGACGGTCGTCGCACCTCCGGTGATCGTCTCGGTCACGGTGTAGGTCCCGGCCGGGAGGTCGGTGAAGGTGTGCGCGTACGGATCGCCGTCGAGATCGGGGAAGACGTGGTCGAGGTCGACACCGTCACCGGCGACGTGCACGGTGAACTCGGTGCCGGCCGGGACATCGCCGACGAGCGTCTTGCGGACGGTGAGCGATCCACCGCCGGTTCGCCAGCCCGCGTCGGCGGAGGTGCTGATGCGTTGGCTCGTGACCTCGGTGTCGATGACGCCTTGGCAGTCCTGTGGGCCCGACGGGTGGACCCAGACCTGGAGGTTGGTCACGCTCGCCTCGAGCGCGGCCGACAAGGTCACCTCGGTCGTGTCGCCGACGAAGCCGGATCGAGACAGACAGAGCTCGAACGTGCGGGTGACGACGGGTTCGCTCTGTACGAGCATCGCGCCGTCGATCGCCGCAGCCGCGTTCTCGGGTGCCGTGCCGCACAGCACCGGGCCGTCGCCGCCGTCGCTCACCTCGAGATCGACGCGCTTGGAGTTGGTGGTGAGTGAGAAGTGCACGTCGGTGCCCGCGGCCACGTTCGCGGCGCCGAGCGTCGCGAGGGTGAGCACCGGCGTGTTCGGGACCGCGAACGCATCGGAATCACTGCAGAGCTGATCGGAGGCGCCGACCGCGCCCTGATCGCCGGGATCGGTGACGCACCAGATCGCGTACTGCACCTCTTCGCCCGTGTACCCGGCGTGGTTCGTGAGGATCCACGCGAGGCGATTCGCCTCCGCCGTCGAGATCCCCGCCGCTCCCGGTGACGCCTGGACGCGCACGAGTTCGTCGGGGAGGCCGCAGCGGTAGGGCAGCGCGCTGTTGATGCAGAACATGTGGGTCGGGATGGCGTCGCCGCCCGCGGACCCGAAACCGTTGGTGTCGATCTGCAGGTTGAACCCGTCGTGCGGCGCCGTCTGGGTGCCGTCGAGGACGAGTTTGGCCTCGGCGGTGTCGGGGTACTTGAAGGCCGCGGCGCGCTCGTCGGTCGCCGCGACCATCGCGCCGGTCGCGGCGAGGATCACCGCGGCGACCGCCCCCGCCCGGCGCGCGCGGCGCTCGCGAGTGTGCATGCGTCCCTCCACAGGGTCCGGCGCGTTTGCGCGCCTCGAACGCCGACGGTACCGGTGTGCGCGCCGGGCGCGGTGGATCCCCGACGTTGCGCGGAGGTGATGTCAGGCGTCGAGACGCGCGATGTCGCCGTAGCCGAGGGCGTCGGTCACGAGGCGTCGCAGCGTGCCGCCGCGCTCGTCGGCGTACCGGTCGATCGCGTCGTCGAGTACCTGGGTCGCCGCGGCGGCGGTGTGCTCGAGCGCCGTTTCCTCGTAGGCGTCGAGCGCGGCGGTCACGGCGGCGGTCGCGAAGCGAGGGGAGTCCGCGACGGTTGCTCGAAGCCGGCGACCGAGCGCCTCGAGGTCGTTGGCTGCGGTGATCTGCGCGGCGAGGTCGTCGCCGTCGCGCAGATCGGTCCACGCGACGAGGGCGGAGTCGATCTCGCCGACGACGGCCCGAGCGCCGCCTCCCTGGTCGCGCACCGCCTCGTTCGCGGTGTCGAGAGCGTCGGCGCGCGTGTCGAGGTGTGCGACGACGTCGGCCCACGCGGCCGCGACGTCGTGTTCGGCCTCGTCGAGACCCGAACGGCTGTCGAGCGCGATCGCCGCGATCCCGGCCGCCGCCGCGACCACCAACAGCGCGACGACGCGCAGCGCTCTTCGCATCGGGCCACCGTACCGAAGCAGCAGGCCCGCCCCGACCGTTGTCGCCGCGGTCGTGTCGATCTAGGGTCGGCCGATGGCCCGCTCGTGGGTCGTGCTCGTGGCCGGTGCCGCCCTGTTCGCGGCGGCCGCGGGGTGGTGGGTGGCCGGTGAGCCGGCCGTCCATACCGTCACGGTCGTCGACACGGTCGACGGCGACACGCTCGTCGTGCGCTTCGACGACGGCACCGAGGCGACCGTCCGGCTGCTCGCCGTCGATACCCCCGAGACGAAGCACCCCACCGTCGGGGTCGAGTGCTTCGGGCCCGAGGCCTCGGCCTACACGCACCGTCGCCTGCTCGGGGTCCGGGTCGCGATCGAACTCGACGTCGAGGCGCACGACCGGTACGGGAGGTTGCTCGCCCACGTCTGGATCGACGGCCACCGCTACGCCGACGAGTTGCTCGCGCTCGGTCTCGCAGAGCTGTACGTGCTGCCACCCAACGGCGAGTACGCGCGCACGCAACTGCGGCTCGAACTCGACGCGCGTCGGCGCGGGGTCGGCCTGTGGGGCGCCTGCTAGGTCGCAGCGACTCAGGCCATCGACGCGAGGATCTCCGCGACGATGTCGATCGTCGTCTCGGGATGGAGGAACGCGAAGCGGGCAATCGTCTCGCCGCGCCACTTCGTGGGCACCACGAACCCGACCTGATCGTCGAGGAGACGCTCGGACCACGCGCGGTAGTCGTCGGCCTGCCAACCGAGACGTCGAAACAGGACGATCGAGAGATCGGGTTCGCGCACCAGCTCGACATGATCGAGCGCGTCGATCCGGCGAGCGGCGGCACGCGCGAGCGTGAGCGCGGCTTCGATCGCATCGCGGTACGCGTCGGTGCCGTGGACCGACAGCGAGAACCACAGCGGCAAGCCGCGCGCACGACGCGTGAGGTGATACGCGTAGTCGCTCGGGTTCCATTCGTCGGGATCGGCGTGCAGAACATCGAGGTACGACGCGTCCTGGGTGTGCACGCTGCGCGCGAGCGCAGGCTCGCGATACACGAGCGCGGCGCAGTCGTACGGAGCGAACAGCCACTTGTGCGGGTCGACCACGAAGGAATCCGCGTGCTCGATCCCCGCGAACCTCGCCCGCACGGAGGGCGCGAGCAGACCGGCCCCGCCGTACGCGCCGTCGACGTGCAGCCAGACGTCGTGCTGTCGACAGATCGGCACGATCGACGCGAGGTCGTCGACGATCCCGGCGTTGGTCGACCCCGCGGTCGCGACGACCGCACACACCGGCTGATCAGAACTCGCGAGTGCCGTGCCGAGCGCTGCACCCGCGAGACGGTCGGCCGTGTCGGTGGGCACGATCAGGGGGTCGATCTCGAGGATTCGCAGCGCGTTCGCAACGGAACTGTGGGTGTGCGCGGTGACGGCGGCCGCGAATCGTCGTGGCCCGTGCTCGCGTTTCGCTGTCTCGCGCGCGACGACCAACGCCGAGAGGTTGGCGGCGGATCCGCCGCTGACGAACACGCCACCCGCGCCCGGCGGCATCCCGGCGAGATCCGCGAGCCAGCGCAACACCTGGTTCTCCGCGTGGATCGCCCCCGACGCCTCGAGCCAACTGATGGCCTGGAGCGACGCGCTCGACACCACCATGTCGAACAGCAGCGAGGTCTTGGTCGGCGCACCCGGGATGAACGAGAGGAACCGGGTCGAGTCGACCGACAGCACCGCCGGCGCGATGACCTCCTCGAACACGCGCATCACGTCGTCGGGGTGGTTGCCCTCCGCGCGGATGAAGCTCGGCGCGCGCGCTTCGAGATCGGCGCGGGTCGCCGTGTGGTCGAGCGGAACGGGATCGAGCGCGAGGCGTTCGAGCGTGTAGTCGAACACCAGTCGGGCGACGCGTTCGGTGACCTCGTCGAAGCGGTGCACGAGGGCGACGGTAACCGCTACCTCGGGGCGTGTTGCCGCACGATGTCGAGAATCGCCTCGCCGTAACGGTCGAGCTTGACCGGTCCGATCCCGGGAACCTCGAGGAGGGACGTGCGCGTCGTCGGCCGGTCGGCAGCGATCGCGCCGAGCGTCTTGTTGTCGCAGACGACGTACGCGGGGAGCTCGTGGGCGCGCGCCTCGCCGAGGCGCCAAGCGGTCAGCGCGTCGAACAGCGGCTTGTCGGCCGGAGCGACGACGGTCGTGCCCGCCGCGGACCGCTTCGTGCCGAGCGTCTGGCGCACCGCCGCGAGCCCGGCACGCGGGTCCGACGGTGGTGGTTCCTCGCCGGCGGCGACGCGCTCGATGATGTCGAGCCACGCGCTCGGCTTGCGGGCACGCTGCCGGCCGGCGACCGTGCGCTCCGCAGCCCAGGTCACGTGCAACTCCTCGATGGCGCGGCTCAACGCGACATGGAGCAGGCGCTGCTCCTCGGCGCGCGCTTCGGGGGTCCGCGCGAAGCTGATCGGCACGAGACCCTGTTCGAGCCCGGTGACGAACACCGCGTCCCATTCGAGGCCCTTGGCGCGGTGGAACGTGACGAGTTCGACGGCGTCGCTGGAGGTCGGGTCGGCCTCGCCGCGTGTCGCCGTGGTGAGCCAGGCGACGAATCCGCTCAGTGATCCCTCGCCGCCCTCCGCGGCGAGATACTCGTCGCCGAAGTGCACGAGCGCGTCGAGGTGCGCGCGGCGTTCGGTGAACGGAGTCCCCGAGCCCGGGTCGTCTTGGTCGTCAGGGGAATCGTCGGGGCGATCGACGTCGCCGTCGGTGCGCTGACCGGCCACGAGGTCGGCGAGGTGATCGGCGAGCGCGCGACCGGGCGCGGCGCGCTCGGTACGCGCGAGCGCGTCGAGCGTCGCCTTCACCTCCGGACGAGCGAGGAACGTACCGACGCCGGGGAGGCGATGCGGGACACCGAGCCGTGCGAACGCGGCCTCGAACGCGGCGGACTGCGCGTTGGTGCGGTAGAGCACGGCGATGCGCCGCCACGGGATGCCGCGGTCGTGCGCGGCGCGGACCGCGACCGCGACCCCCTTGGCCTCGGCATCGGCGTCGTCGAACCCGCGGACCGTCGGCGCAGGTCCGCCGTCGCGGACCGCGAGGGGTCGTGGTCGTACGACACCGGCGGCTGCGCCGAGGACGGCATCGGCGACGGCGACGACCTGGGGGGTGGATCGATAGTTCGTGGCCAACCGCACGGTCTGACCGCCGGGAAAGTGCTTGGCGAAGTTGACGAGGACCGACGACTCCGCGCCTGCGAACCCGTAGATCGCCTGCGCTTCGTCGCCGACGACACACAGATCGGGGCGATCTCCGAGCCAGAGGCGCAGGACACGGAACTGGGCAGGGCTCACGTCTTGGAACTCGTCGACGAACAGGTGTCGATGGCGGAAGCGCACCGACGTGGCGAAGTCGGGGTCGCGCTCAATCGACTCGGCGCACCACCAGAGCAGATCGTCGAAGTCGATCAGTCCGCGCCGCCGCTTGTCGGTCTCGTACCGCTCGTACAACGCCGCCAGCTCGGCCGCCGGACGCGGGAGCTCGCGGTCGGCGGCGTGGGCGGCCGCCGCGAACTGTTGGGGCGTCACCCCGCGTGCCTTGGCCCACTCGATCTCGCCGGCGACCTCGTTGATCGCCGCGATCTGCGCCGCCCCGCGCGCACCGAGGAGGGGACCGAGGACGCGACCCTTGCGCTCGAGGAGCCCGGGCAGCTCGCGGCCGCGGTCGGCTTGTCGACGGCGGAGCTGCGCGAGACACAACGCGTGGAACGTGCCCGCGGTGACCTCGCCGGCGCCGAGCGCGCCGAGGCGGCTGACGAGCTCACCAGCGGCCTTGCGCGTGAACGTGACCGCGAGGGTGTGACGAGCAGCGATCGTCTCGGTGCCGACGAGGTGGGCGATGCGACGCGTGAGGACGCGCGTCTTACCCGAACCTGCGGGAGCGAGAATGGCGAGCGGCACGCCGTGCGGAGCGGTGACCGCGGCGCGCTGACGTTCGTCGAGGTCGGCCAACTCGTCCACCCGCCGAGCATAGGGACCCCCTGCGACAGTCATGATGCTGATGTCAGCAGGACGCGAGCGATGAGAAGGGGCCCCGGTGTCGCAGTTGCCTGCGACGCTCCGGGGCCCACTTCCAGCGGCCGCCGCACCCGGGGGTGCTGCGGCTGGTGGTCCGCGCGCACACTCGCTCGCCACCCCCGGCGCCGTCGAACACCGATCGCAGCTGCGGCGTCGGGACACTCCGAGGAGCGATGCCTCCACTGCGCTGCATTCGGCGGGTTCGACGTCGTGCCGGCGAGTTCGCAACCTACGCCCGCGCGATCGTGTTGGCAAGCCCCGAAGGGCCGCGTCGACCGACGGTGTTCGCGCGCGGGTCGCGCGCGCGTCGCGCGACCGGTCCGACCGCCGCGCGTCGCGTTGTCGGTGGGGCGGAAGTGGCGCGATTCGTACTTGTTCTCGGTGCGTAGAGTGCGACCGATGATCGTTTCGCTCCGACGGTTCGAGCGGCTCGTGGCCGACGCGCTCGACGCGCTCCCCGACGGTCTCGTCGCGCTGCTCGACAACATCGCGGTCGTCGTCGAAGATGCGGCGACGCCCGAACAGCGCGGCGAGCACGGCGGCGACCTGCTCGGTCTCTACGAAGGGGAGGGTGCCTCGGGGTTGGGCGAGATCCTCCCGTGGTACCGCGCGTCGCCCTTCTCGCTGCCCGACCGGGTGATCCTGTTCCGCAAGGCTCTCTGCGCGATCAGCGCCGACGAGGAGGACCTGTACGCCAACGTGTACGAGACGCTCGTGCACGAGTTCGCGCATCACTTCGGGATCGACGATGATCGTCTCGACGAACTGGGCTGGGCCTGACAGAGCCTGGTCGCCGGGCTGTCGGGATCGGGCTGTCACAACGGCGGCCGCTGGATCGTCGAGAAGGCATGACCGAACGATTCGACATCGCAGTGGTCGGAGCCGGCCTCGCCGGCCTGGCGGCGGCGCGGCTCGCCGCCCGCGACGGGGCGCGGGTCGTCGTGCTCGACCCGCATCCCGTCGGTGGTCGCGCGCGCACCGACGGGCGCGACGGGTATCTGTTCAACCGGGGTCCCCACGCCGTGTACCAGGGCGGGTCGGCCGAACGCATCCTCGCCGATCTCGGAGTTGCCCTCCGCGGCGGTCCGCCCGACATCGCCAACGCCTACGGCAGCACTGCGGTCCGAGTCGGACGCCTCCCGGCCGGCCCGGCGTCGTTGGCCACGACCACCCTGCTCGGGTTCCGCGGCAAGCTCGCCGCGGCTCGTCTGCTGAACGGTCTCCAACGCCACGACCCCGCGGCGGTCGCCGGCCTGACGGTGAACGAATGGGTCGACAGCTTGCGCCTCCCGCCCGACACCGCCGCGCTCGTGCACATGCTCGTGCGCGTGTCGACGTACGCGAACGCGCCCGACCTGTTCAGCGCGCAGGTCGCCGTCGAGCAATTGCAGCTCGCGCTCGGCCGGGGCGTGCGTTACGTCGACGGCGGTTGGCAGACGCTCGTCGACTCCCTCGCCATCGGGCTCGACGTCCGCCGGATCGCGGCCGCGGCGGTGCTGCGCGACGGTGCCGACGTCGTGGTCCTCGCGGCACAGGACCAGGCCGACGATCCGGGGCGCACCGGTGACCCTGGACGCGAGGGCGCGATCGTCGCCGACAACGCGATCCTCGCGGTCGGGACACCCGAGGCCGCGGCTGCGCTGGTCGGCAGCGCGCCGTTCGAGGTCGGCCCACCGATCGAAGCGGCGTGTTGGGACGTCGGGCTCGACACGATCCCGGAGCGGCGCGGCATGTTCGGGATCGACGAGCCGCTCTACGCGTCGGTCCACTGCCCGCCCGCGCGGCTCGCGCCGCCCGGACACGCGGTGGTGCACGTCGCCCGGTACCTCGCGCCGACCGACGACGCCGCGCCGGCCGACCAACGCGCCGAGTTGGTCGCGCACGCCGCTCGACTCGGGATCGGCGCCGATCGGGTGGTCGCCGATCGTTACCTGCACCGCATGACGGTCGTCGGCGCGATGCCATCAGCTGCGCACGGCGGGCTCGTGGGCCGTGTCGCGGTCGACGCGACCGGGATGCCCGGGGTCCATCTCGCCGGCGACTGGGTCGGTCCCGAGGGCCACCTCGCCGACGCCGCGCTCGCCAGCGCGCTCGTCGCGGCACGGCGCGCGTGTGCGAACGTGGCCGTATGACGGCGGCGGGCGGCGGCACGGCAGCGGAGACCTTCGAGGCGGAGCGGCCACGCCTGATCGGCCTCGCGTACCGGATGCTCGGGTCGGTCGCCGACGCCGAGGACGCCGTGCAGGATGCCTGGCTGCGGTGGGACGGGCTCGGCGACCCCGGTCGCGGCGAGATCGCCTCGCCCGCGGCCTGGCTCACCACGGTGACGACCCGGCTCGCCCTCGACCGCCTCAAGTCGGCGACGCGCGCGCGGGAGCAGTACGTCGGGCCGTGGCTCCCCGAGCCGGTATTGCGCGAGCCCGATCCGGCCGAGTCGTTCGAACTCGCGGAATCGCTGACGCTCGGTTTCCTCACGGTCCTCGAGCGCCTCGGACCGGTGGAGCGCGCGGTGTTCGTGCTGGTCGACGTGTTCGGCGAGCCCTACGAGCGGGTTGCGCTCGCCGTGGGTCGTTCGGAAGCCGCGTGCCGCCAAATCGCGCACCGTGCGCGAACTCGGCTGCGGGCCGAGCGACGCCGGTTCACCGACGATCCGGCGCACGCCCGGGAACTCGTCGATGCGTTTCTCGCGGCGGCCCTTGCCGGCGACGTCG
>SXJQ01000325.1 GCA_005779345.1 Actinomycetota bacterium | reverse complement strand
CATGATCGAGCGACGCGATCTGGAACGATTCATCCGTGTAGCTGATCTGGTGTGGCATCACCGCCGTGTCGAGCAGCGTCAGGTCGCTCGCGTAGGCGACGATGCATGCGTGCAGCAACGGATCGTCGGGGAGCGCACCGTTCGCCTTGAACCACACGTGCTGTTCTGGCGGTCGCGGCGTCGGATCGATCCAACGCGGCGCCTCACAACTCCGCGTGGTGATCGGACGCTCGCGCGAGAGCCAGTCCCACATCTCGTCGGAGAAGCGTTCGCGGAAGGGGGTCACGCGCTCGAGGAAGGTCGGCACCGTCTCGGGATCGGGCGCCTCGGGCATCGGGTACTGGTGCTCGGGCCCGTCCTCGTGGATCTGGAAGCTCGCCGCGAGGTTGAAGATCGCGCGACCGTGCTGGATCGCGACCACACGTCGTGTCGTGAACGAGCGACCGTCGCGGATCCGGTCGACGTCGTAGATGATCGGCACGTTGGGATCGCCCGGCCGCAGGAAGTACGCGTGCAGCGAATGGACGCTGCGATCGGGTTCGACCGTGCGGCCGATCGCGACGAGCGCCTGGCCCGCGACCTGCCCGCCGAACACGCGCTGGCGCTGCTCGTCGGGCGAGACCCCACGGAACAGATTGACCTCCAACTGCTCGAGGTCGAGGAGTTCCAGGAGTTCGTCGAGGGCGTCGCTCACCGCGCCGAGACTACGGGACCGCCCCGGCCCGCACCGCGGTCAGGCGAAGAAGGCCCGAGCGTCGGCGTAGAACCGCTCGTCGACCGTATTGAGCTCGGCGACGCCGTCCTCGATGGGCACGGTCACGACGTCGGTGCCGCGCAACGCCACCATCGTGGCGAAGGCTCCCGTGTGCACCGCGTCGATCGCGGCGAGCCCGAAGCGAGTCGCGATCACCCGGTCGTACGCCGTCGGTGTACCGCCGCGCAACACGTGACCGAGCATCGTCACCCGCGTCTCGAATCCCGTTCGTTCCTCGATCGCGGGCGCCAGCGCATTGCCGATCCCGCCGAGGCGAACATGACCGAACGCGTCGACATCGCCATCCTGCAACACCATCGTGCCTGCCTTCGGCGTCGCGCCCTCAGCGACGACGAGGATCGAGTAACCCACCCCGCGCCGGTGGCGTCGGGCGAGCCGTTCGCACACGTCGGCGAGGTCGAACGGCTCCTCGGGGACGAGCACGATGTCGGCACCGCCCGCGATCCCCGCGTAGGCAGCGATCCACCCCGCATGGCGTCCCATGACCTCGACGACCATCACCCGGTCGTGACTCTCCGCCGTGGTGTGCAAGCGATCGATCGCGTCGGTCGCGGTCTGTACGGCTGTGTGGAACCCGCACGCGCAATCGGTTGCCGACAGGTCGTTGTCGATGGTCGTCGGCACGCCGACGACCGACACGCCCTCGAGCGAGAGCTTGTGCGCGACTCCGAGCGTGTCTTCGCCGCCGATCGCGATCAGCGCTTCGACCTCGTCGCGCAGCATGGTCGCCTTCACGCGCTCGACGCCGCCGTCGACTTTGTACGGGTTCGTCCGCGAGGTTCCGAGGATCGTGCCGCCGCGCGCCAAGAGACCGTGGGTCGTCTCGAGCGACAACGGCATCGTCTCGCCATCGATCAGCCCCCGCCAACCGTGGCGGTACCCGACGAAGTCGTACCCGTGCTCGCCCGCGCCGCGCCGAACGACCGCGCGGATGACCGCGTTCAGCCCCGGGCAGTCGCCGCCGCCCGTCAACATCCCGATGCGCATGCCCCGTTCCCTTCGTCGTCTGGCTGCCACCCCTATCCTGCCCGAAGGATGAGCCGGCAGCGGACCGACACCAGAGTTCGACGGGCGGCCGCCGCGCGCCTCGAACCCGACGAGACGCTCGTCGCATGGACGCGAGCCTGGTACTCCCGGGTCAGGCGGCTCCAGCGGCTCGCCGCGCGCTACCGCGACATCGCGGTACTCACCGACCGACGCCTCTTGATGTTCGAGGTCGGCCACTTCACCCGTCGCCCCCGCCGTCGCGTGCTCGCCGACCGCCTCGACGAGCTCACCGTCGAAGACGTTTCGGCGGCCCGCGACGGTTCCCGGATCCGGTTCTCCAAGGCCGGACACCGACCGATGCTGCTCGAGCTCGGGCCCGGGCCGGGGCTCGAGTTCGGTGCTCAGCTCCTCGGTCGGGCGGGGCGCCGGGTCGAGGTCGAACGCGCGCTCGATTCCGGCACGCACGACACCAGCGCAACCGATCCTGGGAGGGCCTGATGGCCGTCGTGATCGCTATCGACGCAGGGACGACCGGGGTCCGGGCGTTCGCGGTCGACGCAACCGGCGCGCCGCGCGGCTGGGCGTACCGCGAGTTCCCCCAGCACTTCCCGCGACCGGGCTGGGTCGAACACGACGCCGACGACATCTGGGCCGCGACGGCGACCACCCTGGGCGAGGTCGTCGCGGCGATGACCGCAGCGGGCGAGACGATCGCGGCGATCGGCATCACGAACCAACGCGAGACGGTCGTCGTCTGGGATCGCTCGACGGGCCGTCCGCTGCATCGGGCGATCGTCTGGCAAGACCGTCGCACGGCGGAACGCTGCGACGAGCTCCGTGCCGCCGGGGTCGAACCGATGATCCGAGCGCGGACCGGCCTCGTCCTCGACCCCTATTTCTCGGGCACGAAGCTCGAGTGGCTGCTCCGCTCGGGCGCGATCGCGCCGTCACCCACGCTCGCGTTCGGAACCGTCGATAGTTGGATCCTGTGGAACCTCACCGGCGGCGCCGACGGCGGCGTCCACGCGACGGATCCATCGAATGCGAGTCGCACGCTCCTCTACGACATCGTCGAACGAGCGTGGAGCGAGGAGCTGACCGGCCTGCTCTCGGTCCCGAGGTCGTGTCTCCCCGAGGTCCGACCGTCGAGCGGACGGTTCGGCACGACCCGACCCGACCACGCCGCCGGATTGAGCGTTCCCGTCTCGGGCATCGCCGGCGACCAACAAGCCGCCCTGTTCGGTCAGGCCTGCTTCACCCCCGGCATGACGAAGAACACCTATGGCACCGGTTCGTTCGTGCTCGTCAACGTCGGCGATGCCGTCCCCGCGCCGGTCGACGGGCTGCTCACCACCGTGGCGTGGGAGCTCGCCGACGGGAGCGTCGCCTACGCGATGGAAGGTGCGATCTTCGTCACCGGCGCGGCCGTCCAGTGGCTCCGCGACGGCCTCGGGATCATCGGCTCGGCCGCCGAGACCGGACCGCTCGCCGAGTCGGTGCCCGACACCGGCGGCCTCTACGTCGTCCCCGCGTTCACGGGCCTCGGCTCGCCGTGGTGGGATCCCTACGCGCGCGGCACGGTCGTCGGCATCACCCGCGGCACGACCCGCGCGCACCTCGCACGCGCCGTTGTCGAAGCGATGGCGTACCAGACCGCCGATGTCGTCGCCGCGATCACGGCGGCGTCGGGCACCGCACCGAGCGAGATGCGCGTCGACGGCGGCGCGTCGGCGATGGACCTCTTGTGCGCGTTCCAGGCCGATCTGCTCGGCGTGACGGTTCGGCGCGCGGCGGTCCAAGAGACCACCGCGATGGGCGCTGCGTACCTCGCCGGGATCGCCGAGGGCGTCTGGTCCTCGCCGACAGAAGCCGCGGGCGCGTGGCGCGCCGAGGCGACCTTCGAGCCGACGATGACCGACGGAACACGCGCCGCGCGGCTCACCGCGTGGCATCGCGCGCTCGACCGGTCGCGCGACTGGGCCACTCCCTGAGCGGGGGCCCGTGCGTCGAGTTGTCGTAATTCGCGAGCTCAGCTCGCGAGCCTCACCGTCTCGCTCGGGAGGTCCTCGGCCTGCTTCGTCGCGTAGGTGTCGACGTACTCGTAGCCGGTGAGTTGTTGCAGCTCGAACATGATCTCGTCGGCGATGTCGCGCAGTGCGAGGTGATCGTCGTGACGTCCCGCGTGGTGCTCGAGGTCGAGCGGTTCGCCGAACCGGATGGTGACGCGCTTGCCGAGTCGGGGCAGCTTCGAGTCGACGGGCTGGATCTCGTCGGTCCCGATCAGACCGACGGGCACGATCGGTGCTCCCGAGCGGAGCGCGAGGCGGGCCACGCCCGTATGGCCGCGGTGCATGAGACCGTCGCGGGTGCGGGTGCCCTCGGGGTAGATGCCGAACACACCGCCGGAGCGCAAGACGTCCATCGCCGAGTCGAGCGCTCGCTCCGATGCGCTCCCCCCCTCGCGACGGATCGGGATCTGGCCGACCGCGCGGAAGAACCATGCCGACTTGGGGTCGTCGAAATACTCGGCCTTGGCCACGAACGTGACCCGGCGCCGGACGACGAGCGGGATGAAGATCGAGTCGAGGAACGAGCGGTGGTTGGCAGCGAGGATCACCGGACCCGACGCCGGGAGGTTCTCCTTGCCCTCGATGCGCAACCGGTATCCGAGCCGCAGGAGCGGCGTCACCGCGGCTTTGATCACCCAGTACAACACGGACGGGGACCGTAGCCGTGCCCATGCGGCCGCGCACGCTTCTCCTCGCGGTGCCACGGGCGACGCCGCCGACGCGCCCCGCAGGCCCGGGGAAGCGGGAACCTGCGCGGCGCGTCGGGCGATCCTGGGGGCGCTACGCGGCCGATTCGGTCGCTGCACCCACGGTCGGAGCCGCGGTCGCCGGCACGATCGCAACCGGCACGACGGCGGCGGGCGGCAGGCGGCGGGCCAGCGCGTCGACCTGGGCGACGACGCGAGCGTGCTCGCCTCGCTCACGGGCGGCGTTGCGAACCGCGCCGTCGACCCCCATCCGCGCGACCCCGCTGGTGACGGAGCGTCGGAGCGATGCGTACAGATCCGCCATGTGTGAAAGACCCCCCGGTTGGAGACGACTCGGTGCGACAACACTGCGGTTCGGCATGACTGCAGTGTCGCGGCGACGAGTTGCTGATCGGCATCGGGAGTGTTTCGGCTTGAGGAACGCGGGGGAATCGTTGCCCGATGTCACCAAGTCGCACCCCGACGACATTCCTTGACCGCCCGGTCAAGTCCTCGTAGCCTCGCGATTCCGATGCGAGCCAAGCTCACCCCCCGAGGCAAGGACCGTCGCGAGCAGCTCCTGCGGACCTCCGCCCAGCTGTTCGCCGAGCGCGGCTATCACCCGACCTCGGTGGCCGACATCGTTTCGGCCCTCGGTGTCGGCAAGGGCGTCTTCTACTGGTACTTCTCCTCCAAGGAGGAGTTGCTCGCCGAGCTCCTGAAGGCCGGCAACCACGAGCTGCGCAAGCGTCAGCAACAATCGATCGGTACCGAGGGCGACTCGCTGCGCCGCATCGAGCTCGGGATCGAGGCCACGCTCGCCTGGTTCGCGGACCATCGCGACCACTTCTCGATCATCCAGTTCGCCGCGACCGACGAGACGTTCGCGCCGGTGCTCGCCCGCAACGAACAGATCGGACTCGCCGACACCGCCCGCCACCTCAAAGAGGCCATGGCCGACGGCCGCATCGCCGACTCGGACCCCGACATGCTCGCGCGGGCGATCCACGGGGTCATCGGCCGGCTCACCCGCGACTACATCATCGATCGCGGCGCCTCCGTCGCCGAGGTCGCCGAGCTCGCCAAGACGTTCTGCCTGCGCGGCCTCACCGGCTGAGGCGACCTGCCATACTGCACGCCGGGTACCGATCGCTCCGACCGACTGGGGTACCGAGATGCAGTTGCGCCCTGCGGTGATCATCGTGTCGATCGGCGCCTCCCTGCTCGCCGGCGCGCTCCCGATGGGTGCCCCCGCGGCCACGGCCGCGACGATCGCCGCCCAGGTCGACCTCGGCACGCTCGGTGGTACAGGTTCCGCGGCGGTCGCGATCAACGACGCGGGCCAGATCGCGGGGTACTCGAACCCGACCGGCTCCACCGACCAACATGCGTTCCGGTGGGACGCGACCAACGGGATGACCGACCTCGGCACGCTCGGCGGCACGTACTCGATCCCCGTCGCGATGAACGGTGCCGGGACGGTGGTCGGGCGCTCGCCGATCGCGACCGGGGCATCGCACGCGTTCGTGTGGGACTCGACCTCGGGGCTCGTCGACATCGGCACGTTCGGCGGGGCCGACACCGCGACGCCCACCGCGATCAACGACGCCGGTGCCGTCGTCGGCGCGTCGACGTACTCGGGCACGGCCACGCACGCGTTCCGGTGGGACGCCAGCGGCGGCCTTGTCGATCTTGGAACCCTCGGCGGCAGCGGCTCGGGCGCGATGGACATCAACGATGCGGGCCAGATCGTCGGCTGGTCGTCGATCGCGGGCGACACGGCGACGCACGCGTTCGTGTGGGACTCGACCTCGGGCATGGTCGACATCGGCGCGCTCGGCGGCACCGGTGCGGTCGCGACCGTCATCAACGAGATCGGACAGGTCGCCGGGAAGTTCGCGCCCGTGGGTGGCGGGACCCACGTGTTCTGGTGGGATCTCGCGGGCGGAATGATCGACCTCGGCACGACCAGCGGCTACGTCTCCGAAGTCACGGGCATCAGCAGTACGGGCGAGGTCTCCGGCTTCGGATTCGACGCGTTCACCCAGGCCCACGGTTTCGTCGCCGATCCGACCGGAGGCTTCACCGAGATCGACGCCGACGGCCCGCTCCTCGTCGCGAGCGACATCAGCGGTTCGGGCCAGGTGGTCGGGACGAGTGGGGGGAACGACGTCGACCACGCGTTCGTCTTCGAGCGGGGCACGGGCGCACGGCTGTTGCCCACCGGGCCGTTCGGCGCCGGTGCTGTCGCGATCAACGACTCCGGCCAGGTCGCCGGGACTGCCTTCGTCGGCGGCTTCCTCACGGCTCATGCCGTTACCTGGATCACCGCCGCCGCGCCGACGGCGGCGATCGCGTCGGCGTCGGTCGTCGAGGGCGACGGCGGTGCCGGCCGCACCGTGCAGTTCGCCGTCACGTTGTCGGATCCGGCGACGACCGAGGTCACCGTGCCGTACTCCATCACCGCGAGCGTGAACCAGGCTGCGGCGACGAGCGGCTCCGAGTTCCGCGCGAAGTCGGGGACGATCAGGTTCAAGCCGACGGCGAGCGGGTTCACCGCCACGACGAAGTACGTCGCGACGATCGTGTATCCCGACGCCACCGAGGAATCCGACGAGACATTTGTCGTGAAACTCGGGGCGCCCACCGGCGGGTACTCGCTCGGCACGTCCATCGTCACGGCGCGCATCCTCGACGACGATCCTGCGCCGGCGACGCCGGCCGTGAGCGCGGCCGACGCCGGCATCTGGGAAGGCGACAGCGGGACGAAGAACACGGCGAAGGTGTGGATCACGCTGAACGCCGCGGCCACCACCACCGTGAGCGTGACGGTGACCGTCGGCGGCGGCAGCGCGACCGCCACGACCGACTACAAGGCGTACACCAAGCTGTTGACGTTCGCGCCGGGCCAGTACAAGAAGGCGATCGCGGTGATCGCGTATCCCGACACCGTCGTCGAAGGCGACGAGACCGTCGACATCACCCTGTCGAGTCCCGGTGGCGGCCTCGTGCTCGGCCGCGCGAACGCGACGCTCTCGATCCTCGGCGAGGAGTGAATCAGCCGAGTTTCGGCAACGCCTTCTTGATCCCGCGGATCGCCTGGGCGATGCGCTGCTCGTTCTCGACGAGCGCGAACCGCACGAAGCCCTCGCCGCCCGGCCCGAACCCGCCGCCCGGCGACACCGCGACCTTGCCGTCGCGGACGAGCATCGTGCAGAACTCGAGGCTCGTCATGTCGGCGTAAGGCTCGGGAATCGGAGCCCAGACGAACATCGTGCCCTTCGGCCGTTCGATCTCCCACCCGATCCGAGCGAGCCCATCGATGAGCGCGTCACGCCGGCCGCGATAGATCTCGTTCGCGACCTTCGGGTAGTCGGGCTCCTCGTTCATCACGACCGTGGCCGCGATCTGGATGGGCTGGAACGCGCCGTAATCCAGGTAGCTCTTCAGCTTCGCGAGCGCGCCGACGACGTCGTGATTGCCGACGACGAAACCCTGCCGCCAGCCCGCCATCGAGAAACTCTTGGTGAGCGAATAGATCTCGACCGCGACATCCTTGGCGCCGGGAACCTGCAAGATGCTCGGTGGTTCGTGGCCGTCGAATCCGAGGTCGGCATAGGCGAAGTCGTGCACCACGACCATGTCGCGGTCGCGGCAGAACTGCACGATCTCGGCCATGAAGTCGAGATCGACGCACATCGTCGTGGGGTTGTGCGGGAAGCTCGTGACCAACACCCGCGGGCGGGGCCAGGCCTGCTCCCACGCGGCGCGCAGGTTGGGGAAGAAATCCTCGCCCGGTCCCATCCGGACGTACTGGACCGCCGCGCCCGCGAGGATCGGACCCCAGATGTGGATCGGGTAGCTCGGCGCGGGCACCAGCGCCGTGTCGCCCGGCCCGAGCAGGGCGAACATCAGGTGGCTGAAGCCTTCCTTGGCGCCGATGGTCGCGCAGATCTCGGTCTCGGGGTCGAGCGCCACCTGGAAGCGCCGGTCGTAGAGATGGCTCACGGCCTCGCGCAGCTTCGGGATCCCGCGCGTCATCGAGTACCGGTGGTTGCGCGGGTTCTGTGCGGCCTCGATCAGCTTGTCGACCGCGGTGTCGGGCGAGGGGAGATCGGGATTGCCGAACCCGAGGTCGATGACGTCGTCGCCGGCGCGTCGGAACTCCATCTTGAGTGCGTCGATGGGAGCGAACGCGTACGGGGGAAGCGCATTGATCCGGCGGAACTCCATGCGCGCAGGTTACCGGCGCGTCGCGAGCGACTCGATAGTTTGCGCCGGTGCCCGCCATCGACGCAGTCCTCCTCGACATCGGAGGGGTCTTCCACCTCCCCGACCCGGTGCGGGTCTCCGCAGCGTGCGAGCGCGCCGGCCACCCGATCGACATCACTGCGGTCCCTCGGGCCCACTACCGCGGCTGCACGGTGTTCGACGACCCCGGCGACGGCGACGCTCCATGGGGCCGCTGGTGGCCCGCATACCTGAAGGCGTTCGCGGGTGCGCTCGGCGTGCACGACGACGACGTGATCCGCGAAGTGCTCGATCACCTCGCCGACGAATTCACCACGGCCGGTCTCTGGGAGTACGAGATCCCGGGCGCGCGCGATGGGCTGCTCGCGCTCGAAGCGGCCGGGGTCCGTCTCGGGATCGTGTCGAACAACGACGGCGAAGCGCTCGCGCGCCTGCGGGCGAGCGAACTCGCGCAGGTCGGGCCCGGCATCGGCGTCGCGGTCGAGTGCGTCATCGACTCGGGTGCCGTCGGTATCGAGAAGCCCGATCCGCGCATCTTCGAGCTCGCGCTCGTGTCGATGCGGCTCCGGCCCGAGCAGTGCTGGTACGTCGGCGACATGCCCGGCATCGACGCGACGGGCGCACGCCGTGCCGGGATCCGACCGCTGATCGTCGATCCGTACGGCGATCACGTCGCGCCCGACTTCGAGACGGTCACCTCGCTCGCCGACGTCGCCGCCCTCGCCGCCGGCTGACCTCCCCGACACACCCCCCCACGAACGTTGAGTGGACGACCCGATTATTCGGGTGGACCACTCAAGGAACGAGGGCGTCGTCGGCGTAGAACTGCGCGTACCACTTGCGGAACTTGACGATCGGTCCGTCGGTATCGGCGAGCGCGGGGACCGGCAGGAACGTCTTGTTCTCCCAGATCGGTGTGTCCTCCTGCACCTGCTTGTTGATCTCCTTCACGAATGCCTTGGCGATCGTCTCGGTGAACTCCGCGCTCGCGTGACGTTGCACGAGGAAGTTGAAGCGCACCAGGGTCGAGTCGTCGTCGATCGGTGTCGTGCAGGCCAGGTTCCAGGCGTCGACGAGGCCGGGGATCTCGAAGAAGACCCGACTGAATCCCGGCCCGTGGTTGTAGACGTCGATCTTGCCCCACTCGACCCCCTTGGGGGTCACGTAACTCTGACGCGAGAGCATCGTGCTGCAGGGCCCGTCGGTGTCGTAGGTGAGCACCTCCGCGATCGTGTCGGTGCCGTGCACGTACTTGAAGTGCGCCGGATCGGCACCGTTCTCCGACATCTCCTGGGGAATGGTGCGGATCACGTAGCTCGACGAGTAGTAGTCGGTCCACTCGGGGTCGCCGACCTCGGGCATCTGCGGGAGATCCCACTGCGGCTCGATGTCGTGGGGGTGATACCAGGCGAACACGAATCGGTTGCGCAGGAGCACCGGGTACGTGCGCAGCCGCGCCTTCTTGTTGACGCGCTCGCTGTAGGGGATGTTCGTGCACGCCCCCGAGCCGTCGAACCTCCAGGCGTGGAACGGGCAGACGATCTCGGCTCCGCCGACGACCCCACCGATGCCGAGGTGCGCGCCGAGGTGTGGGCAGTACGCGTCCTGCACGTGGTGGACACCGTCGTCGTCGCGCCAGACCACGAGATCGCGCCCGAAGTACTTCGTCGCGGTGACGTCGCCCGGGGCGAGGTCACCCTCCATGGCGACGCAGAACCAACCGAACGGGATCGGGAACGGGAAACGGCCCATCCGGTGATTTTAGAACACGTTCTAAAGACTGGTCGACCGCAGCCGGGAACTCCCCCGAGGGGCGCACGACCAGACGCTCGGGGCCCGACGTCAACTCGTCGGCTTGTCGCTCCCGACGACCCACATCGAGAAGAACTGGCTGCCGCCCCCGTAGGCGTGACCGAGCGCGCGTCCGGTCTTCATCTCGACCTGGTAGTCGCCCGCGCGGTGCCGCACCTGCTGGGCGACCTCGCCGAATCGGACCATGCCGCTCGCGCCGATCGGGTTGCTCGACAGCACCCCGCCGCTCGGGTTCCACGGGATGTCACCGTCGGGCGCGGTCGCCCCCGCTTCGGTGAGCTTCCAGCCGTCGCCCTCAGCGCAAAAGCCGAGATTCTCGAGCCACATCGGTTCGAACCACGAAAACGGTACGTACACCTCGGCGCAGTCGAAGTCTTCGCGCGGGTTCGTGACACCGGCCTGCGTGTAGAGATCCTTCGCGCACGCCCGACCGGCGAGCGGGTTCACCTGGTCGCGCTTGGCGAACATCGTCGGCTCCGAACGCATCGCCATGCCGTGCACCCACGCCACCGGGCCCTCCGACGCGTCGGCGACCTCCTCGTTGCCGATCACGAGCGCCATCGCGCCGTCCGAGCTCGGGCAGGTATCGAGGTAGCGGATCGGATCCCACAACATGAACGACTCCTCGACCATCTTCAGATCGATGTCGGGGATGTGCAGGTGCGCCTTGGGATTGCGGAGCGCGGCGCGGCGGTCCTTCACTGCGACGAGATGACCGATGTGGCGCGGCGCACCCGACCGGTGCATGTACGCGCGGATCAGCGGCGCGAAGAAGCCGCCGGCACCCGCGACCAGCGGGGCCTGGAACGGCATCGGGACCGACAACCCCCACGTGGCGTTGCTCTCGCTCTGCTTCTCGTAGGAGACGGTCAGGACCCGCCGGTGCACGCCACTCGTGACGAGCTTCGTCGCGACGATCGCGGTGCTCCCGCCGACCGAGCCCGCGGTGTGCACGCGCATCATCGGTTTGCCCACTGCCCCGAGTGCGTCGGCGAGGTACAGCTCGGGCATCGCAATGCCCTCGAACATGTCGGGTGCCTTGCCGATCACGACCGCGTCGATGTCGGACCAGGTCATCCCGGCATCGGCGAGCGCCTCCTGCGCCGCCTCGCGCACGAGCCCCGCCATCGAGACGTCCTTGCGCGACGAACGGTGCTTCGTCTGCCCCACGCCGACGACCGCGGCCAACTGCCCACCCATCAGATTCCCCCCCGACTCCGCACGACCCGGCCTCCGGCGAACGGTGCTCCGCTCCCACCCATCAGATTCCCTCCCGACTCCGCACGACCCGGCCTCCGGCGAACGGTGCTCCGCTCCCACCCATGACTATTCCCCCTCCAGGACGGCGACCAGGTTGTGCTGCAGGCATGGCCCGCTCGTTGCGTGCACGACCGCGCGATCCGCGTCGCCCGACCAGATCCGTTGCGCCGCCTCGCCGAAGCGTTGGAGCCCCGCGGCCATGAGGCAATTGCCGGCGAGCGCCCCACCCGATGGGTTGATCGACGTCGCTGCCGCGTCGAGTCCGAGTGCCTCCGCGAGGATGAGTTCCTCGTGGCTGAACTGCGCGTGCAATTCGGCGATGTCGACCTTGCCGTCGGCGACGCCCGCCGCCGCGCCTGCGAGCGCCGTCGACTCCGAGCGGGTCAGGTCGCGGACACCCAAACTGTGTGCTTCGATGCGGTGCTCGATCCCTCGGATCCACGCGGGTCGCTTGCAGACGCGCCGAGCGACATCGTCGGCAGCGATGATGATCACGGCCGCACCGTCGCTGCCCGCGAACACGTCGGCGGCCCGGAGCGGGTCGGCGACCTTGGGCTGCGCGAGCACCGCGTCGACCGTCGCGTCACCCGAACGCGTCGCGTACGGCGTCGCCTTCGCGTTGACCTGCGATCGCGCGGCGACCTCGGCCAGGTCGCGTTCGGTACGCCCGCTCGCCTCGAGGTACGCGCGTGCTTGGAGCGCGGCCATGTCGGTGGCCGACGGCCACAGCGGCAACACGTTGTACGGGTCGGTCTGCATCGTGAGGATCTCGTGGACGTCACCGATCGAGCCCTTCGAGAACCCGTAGATCAGTGCCGTGTCGATCTCGCCCGTCTGGATGTACGTCCACGCTTCGTAGAGCGCCCACGCAGCGTCCATCTCGACGTGGCTCTCGCGAATCGGTGGGACGGCGCCGACCGCATCGACACCGGCGACGAACGCGAACGGGCCCCCGAAGAGGTAGTCGAGCGAGCCGGAGCAGACGAACCCGATCTCGGGCTTCGTCAAGCCGCTGTCGGCCATCGCCTGACGGATCACCGGGACGATGATCTCGACCTCGTTGTGGTCCGCGTCGCGATCGACACCGGAGGCGGCGAACGAGATGACACCTACATCGCGCATCAGAGGTTGTCCTTGTAGTGCTCGTACGGGGCGTCGGGCTCCCCCGTCGGTTCCCAGTGGAGGATCGACCGATGGTCGGGCTTCAACTCGTCGGCCCACTTCGCCTTCACGCGCATGCCCATGTGGACGTCTTCGACGGGACAGCCGCGAATGAGCCCGAACATCATGTTGTCGGCGCCGTCGAGGAGGATCTGCGCCGAGACGTACGGGATCTCGGGCGCGAGTTCCGACAGACCCGGGATGTTCACGACGCAGTACGTCGTGACGCAACCCGCGTCGGAGATCTCGACCTCGATGCTCGTCGGCTCGCCCGTCTTCGGGTCGGTGCCACGACTCGCCGCGTAGACCTCGGTCGACGACGGTGCCCGGCCGCCGACGATGCGGCCCTCGGCGAGACCGTTGAGGTACCGCCGGGTCGCGGCGCCGGCAGGGATTCGGTACTCGAGACGGAACGCGCTGTTCATGGAGGTGACCGCGCCCTCGTCGGTACCGTCGGCGTCACCCGCGCCGTCGGCAGCCACATGGCGAGGCGTTGCGGCAACGGGTTGTTCGCCGTCGGCGAGCACGGTGAAGCATTCGATGTCGGTGATCTTGCCGACGCGCTCGGCACGCCAGCGCGGTGCGACGCGAGCGCCCGTGACGATGCCGTCGGGACTGCCGCAGTCGACGGCGTGGAGCAGGGCGGTGTCGGCGCCGTCGAGGCGGATCAACGCGAAGGCGAACGGACGGTCGAGCGGGTGCTTGCCCACTCGTGGGTTCGCGACCCACGACCAGGTCACGACCCGGCCCGCAGGCCCGACGTCGACCCAGTCGCCGTCGTCACCACCGATCTCGTCGGAGGTGACGGGGTCGTACTCCGTCGGCGGGACGATCACGCGACCGTCTCGGGCGCGGACGCCTTCGATGCGGCCGTCACGCAGACCGGTGAGGAAACGCCCGATCACGGGTCCGACGCTGCGGGTGTAGCCGCCTGGATACTCGAGCGCATGCTCGGCGACGAAGGTCTCACTCATCCCCTTGTTCCTCTCTCCCGACCGAGTGTCGACTTCAGATGGCGCGGTCGCGTCCTTGCCAGTACGGGTCGCGCAGGGTGCGCTTCAACAACTTGCCGGTCGGTTCGCGTGGCAGCTCGTCCATGAAGTCGAGCGTGCGCGGCCACTTGAACTTCGCGAGACGTCCGTGGACGTGCTCCATGATCGAGGCGCGCAACGCGTCGTCGCCCGCCACCCCACCCGCGGGTTCCACCACTGCCTTGATCTGTTCGCCCATGTCGGGATCGGGGATGCCGAACACCGCGACGTCGCCGACCTGAGGGTGCTCGAGGAT
>SXJQ01000036.1 GCA_005779345.1 Actinomycetota bacterium | reverse complement strand
GGTCGTGCACGCCGAAGGCAACGGACGCAGCCATATCGCCGTGCTCGAAGGCCGCACGCTCGTCGAGCACTACGTTGGCCAACCCGCCGACGATGTGTGGCAGATCGACGGCAACATCTACCTCGGCAAGGTCCAGAACGTGCTCCCGGGTATGGAAGCCGCGTTCGTCGACATCGGCACGCCCAAGAACGGCGTGCTCTACCGCGGCGATGTCGCCTACGACGCGGCCGAGGTCGAGGGCAATCGCCCGAAGATCGAACAGGTGCTGCGCAACGGGCAGTCGATCCTCGTGCAGGTCACCAAGAACCCGATCGCGCACAAGGGCGCGCGACTCACCCAGGAGGTGAGCCTCGCGGGTCGATTCGTGGTGATGGTCCCGGGCCAGCCGAGCACGTACGGCATCAGCAAGCGCCTCCCCGACGACGAACGCAAGCGGCTCCGTCGCGCGCTCGACCGCGTGCGACCGGCCGACGCCGGCCTCATCGTGCGGACCGCTGCGGAGGGCGCGACCGAAGAGGAACTCGAGCGCGACATGCGTCGCCTCAAGGCCCAGTGGGACCAGATCGACGCGCTCGCCAAGCGCGCGAAGCCCGGCTCGCTGCTCTACAAGGAGCCCCAGCTCGCGATCCGCGTGATCCGCGAGGAGTTCACCAAGGAGTACCGCGGGATCGTCATCGACGACCGCGAGCTCTACGAGGAGGTGCGCGCCTACATCGAGGCCGTGTCGCCCGAGCTCGCCGAGCGGGTCGAGTACTACGACCCCGAGGTCGAGTCGCTCCCGATCTTCGAGCGGTTCCACGTCCACGAGCAGCTCCACAAGGCGCTCGACCCGAAGGTCTGGTTGCCGTCGGGCGGCTCGCTCGTGATCGAGCGGACCGAAGCGCTCACCGTGATCGACGTGAACACCGGCAAGAACGTCGGGCGCTCCAACCTCGAAGAAACGGTGTACCGCAACAACCTGGAGGCGGCCGACGTCATCGCCCGCGAGCTGCGCCTGCGCGACATCGGCGGGATCATCGTGATCGACTTCATCGACATGGAGTCCAAGGCGAACCGCGAGGCCGTCGAGAACACGTTCCGTGAGGCCCTCGCGCGCGACAAGACCCGCACCCAGGTCTTCCCGATCAGTGAGCTGGGGCTGCTCGAGATGACCCGCAAGCGGGTGTCGGAGGGGCTGGTCGAGGCCTTCTCGGAGACCTGCCCGACGTGCGAAGGGCGCGGGTTCCTCGTCGACCGCTCGATGCTCGAGTAGTCGCCCCGGCGAGTTGCACGGCTACACTCTCCCGGTTCCCCCATGAGGTCGTGCCAAGAAGTCGTGCCAAGAAGTCGTGCCAAGAAGTCGTGCCAAGAAGTCGTGCCAAGAAATCGTGAAGGGTTGTTCTCGGTGTACGCAGTGATCCAGACCGGTGGCAAGCAGTACCGGGTCGAAGAAGGCCAGCGCCTCGACGTCGAGCGGCTCGAGGGCGACGAAGTGTCGTTGCGCCCCGTGCTCCTCGTCGATGGCGCTGCCGTGCTCGCGACCCCGACCCAGCTCGAAGGTGCATCGGTGAGCGCCCGGATCGTCGGCGCCGCCAAGGGCCCCAAGATCAACGGGTTCACCTACAAGAACAAGTCGAACCAACGCAGGCGTTGGGGACACCGTCAGCACTACTCGACGATCGAGATCACCTCGATCAGCAAGGGCTAGGAGCACCGATGTCGAAGAAGAAGGGTGCGGGTTCCAGCCGCAACGGTCGCGACTCCAACGCTCAGCGCCTCGGGGTCAAGCGCTTCTCCGGTGAGACGGTCACCGCCGGCACGATCATCATCCGCCAGCGCGGCACCAAGTGGCACCCCGGCTTCAACGTCGGGCGCGGCGGCGACGACACGCTGTTCGCCACCGCCGACGGCCAGGTGAAGTTCGGCAGCCGCCGCGGCCGCAAGCTCGTCGACATCGTCATCGCCGACTGACGCAGTGACGGGCGGCGCCGCGGATCGCGGTGTCAGCCGGCGCGGAGGCCTTCGGGGAGCGCTTCGGTGTGCACCACGGTGAGGGTCTGGGTCGCCCGTGTGATCGTCACGTAGAGGAGACGGAGCCCGGCACGATCGGGATGCACCAACTTCTGCGGTTCGACGACGATCACGTGGTCGAACTCGAGCCCCTTCGCCTCGGTCGCGTCGATCACCGCGACGGGCGCGTCGAGCGCCTCGGCGGAGCCCGACGCGGCGCCGACATCGGCGAGCAGCGCGACGAGTTCGTCGTGACGGTCGCGTGGCGCGATGACCGCGACGAGTCCGCCGAGTGTCGTGGCGTGTCGGGCCGCGGTCGCGGCGTCGGTGAGAAGCCCGGCCGCCGACGTCGCGAGGAACTCGGGATGCGTTCCCGTCGAACGGACGCTGTGCGACGGCTCGACGTTGGGCGCGGCCACCGCGAGCAACTGCGCCGCGACGTCCATGATCTCGGCGGGCGTGCGGTAGTTGACCGTCAGCGTCGACTCGCGCACGCCCGCGTGGGTCGGGAGCAGCGCGGTGATGCGGTCCCAAGTGGCCAACGCGCCGGGCCGACTCGCCTGCCCCGGATCGCCGACGAGCGTGAAGCTGCCCGACGGGCAGCGGCGCGCGAGCATCCGCCATTGCATGGCCGTGAGGTCCTGTGCCTCGTCGACGAGGACGTGCCCGAACGAGCGGGTCTCGCCCAGAAGCGCCCCCGAGCTGTCGGCATCCTCGGTGAACCGCGCTGCGAGTTGCGCCGCGGTCGTGCTGCCGCCGAGCCCCATCTCCTCGACGACCCGTTCCGCGACCGAGAGGGCGCCGGCATCGGAGCGGCGGGTGCGGCGCCGCGGGGCGGCAGCCTCGACGGGGCCGAGCAAGAAGTCGGCTTCGTCGATGAGCGCGACGTCGGCGTCGGTCCAGCGCGTCCGCCCGACCTCGGGCGAGCGGGGCCGATGCAGCAACTCCTGCTCGCGTTCGTCGAGCAGACCTTGGGCTGCCGAACGCACGAGCGCTCGGAATCCGAGGAGATCGTTGAGCAGCTCGGCGCCCGAGAGCACGGGCCAGATCCGCTCGAGCGTCTCGCGGACCTCGGGGCGCTTGCGGATACGTTCGGCGAGTTCGTGGTCGAAGCCCTCGGAGGGAGTTTCGTTGCGGGCGAGGGCGCGAGCGACGATCGGATCCGGGCCCTGTGTCGGGGCGGCGCCGGCGTCGGTGTCGGCGGCGTCGGGCCAACGGTCGTCGTCGAGACGCTGGTAGCTGTCGGCCGCGCGGCGCTTGTATTGCGCGATCAGCACGTCGAGGAGGCGCCGTTGCACGTACGGACGCGTCGCGTTGTGGGTCGTGTGTTGGCGCCGGCCGCCGCGTGCGATCTTCGCGGTGTCTTCGCGGGTGATGCGGAGGCGCAGACCGTCGATGATGAACGCGATCTCCTTGGCGAGCCCACGTTCGCGATCGCGCACCGCGCGCTGGATCACCGCGACCATCCGCGCGTCGCCCTTGATCGCGGCGATGTCGTCGCGCGCGACGCCGCTCGAATCGAGGTGCGGTTTGAGGCTCGAGATCGTCGCGAGCTGCACGTCTTGCTCGCCGAGCGAGGGCAGCACCTGTTCGATGTAGCGGAGGAACATCGGGCTCGGTCCGAGCATCAGCACGCCACTGGATCCGAGCCGCCGTCGGTGGGTGTAGAGGAGGTACGCCGCGCGGTGCAGCGCGACCGCGGTCTTGCCCGTACCGGGCCCGCCCGCCACGATCAGGACGCCCGGCAGGTCGGCGCGGCTGGCCTCGTCCTGTTCGCGCTGGATCGTCGCGACGATGTCACCCATCCGGCCGGTTCGGTGACGGTCGAGCGCGGCCATCAGCGCGCCACCGCCGGCAACGGAGAGGCCGGCGGCCTCGGCCGCGGCCGCGTCGAAGACCTCGTCGTCGAGACCGGTGATCTCGCGGCCGGATCGCGTGAGGAAGTGGCGCCGCCGGGTGACACCCATCGGGGCGACCGCGGTCGCTCGGTAGAAGGGCTCGGCGACCGGAGCGCGCCAGTCGACGACGAGCGGGGTGTGATCGGCGTCGTCGACGGCGAGACGCCCGACGTACCAGGTGAGACCGTCGGTGCGGTCGAGTCGCCCGAAGCACAGCGGCGAGTTGCCGATGTCGAGCTCGGACAGGCGCCGCTCGGTGACGTCGTACGCGATGTCGCGCTCGAGGCGGGCCTGATGGGTCCCCCCGGCCCGAACATCGGCATAGGCGGCCCGGACGCTCTCGGCCGCGACGCGCATCGCCGCGAGACGCGCATAGGCCGCGTCGACGTGGGCCTGTTCGGCGCGAATCTCGTTGTCGGCGGAGGGTTCGAGGGCCACGAGCGAAGCGTCCGTTCGGTTTCGGGGAGTCGGTCATCCTAGCCCTGCCCGACTTCGCGCTCGGCGGCCCGGAGGTGACCGCATAGCCTTCGGTCATGCCCAAGCCCGCCGCGTTGCACTTCACGCCAGAACCCGAGGCGAACCGGCTGCTGGCGAAGGATCCGCTCGCGTTGCTGCTCGGGATGCTCCTCGATCAACAGGTGACGATGGAGGCGGCGTTCGTCGCGCCGTTCCGTCTCCGGGAGCGGCTCGGCGGAACGCTCGACGCCGCAGCGATCGCGGCGTTGCCGATCGAGACGCTCGAGGCGGTCTTCAAGGAACGACCTGCGTTGCATCGGTTCCCCGGCTCGATGGCGAAGCGCACCCAGGCGTTGTGTTCCCACCTCGTCGAGCACCACGGAGGTCGCGCCGACGCGGTGTGGAAGGGCGTGCGCTCCGCCGACGACTTGTTCGCGCGGGTGAACGCGCTTCCCGGCTTCGGCAACGACAAGGCGCGGATCTTCGTCGGGCTGCTCGGCAAGCGGATGGGCGTGCAGCCCGAAGGATGGGAACGCGTCGCGGCCGACTGGTCCTCGATCGCCGACGTCGACACCTACGAACGGATCGCCGAGATCCGCGACGCCAAGCGGGCTCGCAAGGCCGCGAGCCGGTCCTGACCGGCACCGGAGGCTGAGGTGTCGCAGTTCGTCGACGAGGTCCAGGTGTGCGTGCGCGGCGGCGATGGTGGCGCGGGGTCGGTGTCGTTCCGCCGGGAGGCCCACGTCCCCAAGGGTGGTCCCGATGGCGGCGACGGCGGCAAGGGCGGCGACGTGTGGATCCAGGCGAGCCGCAACGTCGCGTCGCTGCTCGCGTTCCGCGACCATCCGCATCGCGTCGCACCGTCGGGCAAGCACGGTTCGTCGTCGAAGATGCACGGCGCCGGCGCCAAGGACCTGCTCGTCGAGGTTCCCGAAGGCACCGTCGTGCGCGACCGCGACGGGTCGGTGCTCGCGGACCTCGTGAGCCACGGCGACCGTTTCCTCGTCGCCCGCGGCGGGCGCGGCGGGCGCGGCAACGCGCGGTTCCTCTCCAACTCGCGCCGGGCACCCGCGTTCGCGGAGCAAGGCGAATACGGCGAGGAGCATTGGTTGCGGCTCGAGTTGCGGCTCGCGGCCGACGCGGCGCTCGTCGGCTTCCCCAACGCCGGCAAGAGCACGCTCATCTCGGTGGTCCGCGCGGCCAAGCCGAAGATCGCCGAT
>SXJQ01000324.1 GCA_005779345.1 Actinomycetota bacterium | reverse complement strand
GGGATGTTCTGCAGGTTCGGGGTCTCGCTCGAGATGCGCCCGGTCGTCGCGACGAGCTGGTTGAAGTTCGCGTGGATCCGACCATCCGCGGCGACGAGCGGCGGCAGCGCATCGGCGTAGGTGCTGCGGAGCTTCTCGACCTCGCGATACTTGAGGATCTCGTCGACGATCGGGTGCTCCTCGGCGAGCTTCTGCAGGGAGTCGGCGTCGGTCGACGGTCCGGTCTTGGTCTTCTTCACCGGCGTGAGCCCGAGCTTCTCGAACAAGATGTGCCGGAGCTGCGGTACCGAGTTGATGAGGAAGGATTCCCCTGCCATCGCGTGCACCGCAGCCTCGTGGGTGCGGGCCTGGTCGGCGAGCTCGCGGCCGAGTTCGCGGAGGAACTCGACGTCGATCTTGACGCCGACGGCCTCCATCTTGGCGAGCACCCGAACGAGCGGGAGCTCGAACCGCTCGTAGAGATCGAGCAACCCGCGCGCCGCGAGCGCTGCGTGCAGGTGGTCGGCGAGCTGGAGCACCGCGGCCGCGTTGCGCCCCGCCTGGTCGATCGCGCTGTCGCCCCCGAAGTCGAGGGTGCCCTCCTCCACGTCGGGCGACCGCAACTCGATCCCGAGGTACTTCTGCGCGAGGTCGTCGAGCGCGTACTTCGGCTCGCCCGGGTCGAGCAGGTACGCCATCACCGCGGTGTCGGCGCCGAGGCTGCGCAGGTCGGGATCGCCGAGTCCGTGCACCAGTTCCTTGACCCGATGGGCGACCACCGACGCGCCACCGGCGAAGATGCGTTCGAGTTCGGCGCGCACGACGGGTGCGGCGAGCGTGTCGTCGGCGAGGTAATGGGCCCGGCCGAGTTCGGTCGCGAACGCCAGGCCGTCGAGCACCTTGCCCGGAGTGCCCGCCCAGCGAGCCTCGAACGCGACCCGCCCGTCGACCTTCGCGAGCAAGGCGGCCGCCGTGTCGGCCTGGCGCACCGCCTCGACCTCGACCTCGAACAGCTCGGCGTCGGGCACGTCGGCCGCGGCCGCGGCGTCGCCGACCGCGTCGAGCAACCGCGGCAGGAGTGTGCGGAACTCGAGTTGCTGGCAGAGCGCCTTGAGCGCCTCGCGGTCGAACGGACCCTGGCGGAGTTCGTGGACGTCGACCTCGAGCTCGACATCGCGGCGCAGGATCGACATCTCGCGGTTCTTGAACACACGCTCGCGGAACGCGCCGAGGTTCTCGCGCTGCTTGGGCGGCAGTTCGTCGAGATGCTCGAAGATCCCTTCGAGGTCGCCGTAGGCGTTGATGAGCTTCGCTGCCGTCTTTTCGCCGATGCCAGGAACGCCCGGCAGGTTGTCGGAGCTGTCGCCGCGCAGCGCTGCGTAGTTGGGGTACTGCGCAGGGGTGACACCGGTGCGCTCCGCGATGCCTGCCTCGTCGTACAGCGCGTAGTCGCTCACGCCGCGCTTGTTGTAGAGCACGCGGATGTGGGGATCTTCGACGAGTTGATAGCTGTCGCGGTCGCCGGTCACGATGATCGCGTCGATCCCTGCGGCCGCGGCACGCGTCGCGAGCGTGGCGATCACGTCGTCGGCCTCGACCGCGGGCACTTCGAGCTGCACGATCTGCAGCGTCGACAGCACCTCGCGGATCAACGGCCACTGCGCGCGGAAGATGTCGGGGGTCTCGGCCCGACCCGCCTTGTACTCCGGATCGAGAGCGAAGCGTTCCGTCGAACCGCCCGGCGCGTCGAACGCGACGGCGATCAGGTCGGGGCGCTCGTCGGCGAGCACCTTGGCGAGCATCGACGTGAAGCCGTAGACCGCATTCGTGACGGTGCCCGAGCTGGTCACGAGATCGGTCGGGAGCGCGAAGAACGCGCGGTAGGCCAGCGAATTGCCGTCGAGCAGGAGGAGCTTCTCGGTCACGGCCGCACTCTAGGGAGCGAGCGAACCCTCGATGACGTCCCGAGCGACCTCGGCGATGCCGCGACGCGTGTCCATCGCGCTCTTCTGGAGGAAACGCCACGCGGCCGACTCCGCGAGGCCGTGGTCGTCCATCAGGCGGCCCTTCGCCCGGTCGGTGAGCTTGCGGGCCTCGAGCCGGGCCGCGAGATCGGCGTTCTCCTGTTCGAGCGCCACCATCTGCTCGTGCCGGCCGAGTGCCATCTCGATCGCCGGGATGAGATCGCTCTTCTGGAACGGCTTCACGAGGTACGCCAAGGCGCCGGCCTCGCGGGCCTGTTCGACGAGGTCGTGCTGGCTGAACGCGGTGAGGATGAGCACCGCCGCGAGTCGCTCGCCGGCGATGTGCCGGGCAGCGGTGAGGCCATCCATCCCCGGCATCTTGATGTCGAGGATCGCGAGGTCGGGCTTCAGCTCGGTGACGAGTTCGATCGCGGTGTCGCCGCGTCCGGTCTCGCCCACGACCTCGTAACCCTCTTCTTCGAGGATCTCCTTGAGATCGAGTCGGATGATCGCCTCGTCCTCGGCGACGACGACACGGACTGGGTTGGACACCGGCGTTTCCCCTCGGCCTGACTCAGGACTCGTGCGTTGCGGCCAGTTCGGCCGCCATGCGATCGAGCAGGGCATCTTGCTCGCGCTCGAGGTCGGCGATCGAACGCAACAGACCGTCGCGGTGGCGGGCGTGGGCGTCGGCGTGCCGTTGCGCCTCACGAGCGCCGGCGTCGGCGAGCGGCGTCTCGGAGACCAGGGCGCGCATCCGAGCCTCGTCGGCCTCATCGACCATGAACTGGAGCTGCTCGGCGGCGACGGCGGCCTCGGCGCGCAGCCGCTTGAGACGGTCGGAGACGTCGACGAGGCGGCGTTCGAGCAGCGAGCGAGACATAGTGGGGGGAGTTTACGGGCGCGGGGCGGTCCGTGCCTCCCCGAAACCGCCTACATCGGACAGGCGCTCCGAGCCGATGTCCGACAAGAATCAGGGATCGTGGCCACAGAATGGCATCCGCCCGCAGGATCTCGGCCGAGTGCGGGCGAACGCACCGTGCGGCGCCGACGACGGCTGGCGATCGCTGCGCCGATCGCGCTGATCCTCGGCGTGGATACGTGGTACGCCAGCCAGAACCTCTTCTGCGGTGTGTCGTGGGCGCGCAGGTACTCGATCCCGAGCCAGGGGATGTACCCGACCGTGCGCGCCGGTGACCGCATCCGCGTGATCGACGACTCGTCGATCGAACGCGGCGATGTGATCGTCTTCGCTCCCCCTGGGGGTGCCATCAGTGAACCTGCGCCCGAGTCGGTGCTGAAGCGCGTCGTAGCCGTCGGTGGTGACCGCATCGAAGCCGACGACGGCGACATCGTCGTCAACGGAGTGCGTGTCGAGGAGCGGTACCGCAACCCGGAGTGCGGCGACTTCGCGGGCATAGAACTCGAGCCGCGAGTCATCCCTCTCGGGTCTGTCTACGTACTCGGCGACAATCGCTGCGAAAGCATGGACTCGCGCGCGTACGGCCCCGTCTCGCTGGACTCCATCGTTGGGCGGGTCTGCGGCGGCGATCTGCGTGATCCGAGTTGACGACTCCGCTCGACGACCCGGGCGACCCGCGGTTGTCCGATTTCGCCCGGCTCGACGAGCCGGGCTTCCGGATCAAGATCGAGGCGGCTCGCGAGCGGGTCGAAGGGTTCTTCGTCGTGGAGGGCCCACTGCCCATCGCGACGTTGCTCCGGTCGCGCCACCGCGATCGGGTGCGCGCCGTCCTGGTGACCCCGGCGCGCCTGGCCGGCCTCGCCGCCGATCTCGAGGGCGTCGCCGCCCCGGTCTTCGTCGCCGATCCGGATCTCCTCCGAGCGATCGTCGGTTTCGACCTGCACCGCGGCGCCGTCGCCTCGGTCGACCGGTTCCCGCTCCCCGACGTTCCCGCGGTGCTCGCCGACGCGCGCACGATCGCGGTGTGCGAACGCGTCAACGACCACGAGAACCTCGGTGTGATCTTCCGCAACGCGGCGGCGCTCGGAATCGACGCCGTTCTGCTCGACCCCGAATGTTCCGATCCGCTCTATCGACGGTGCGTCCGCGTGTCGATCGGCCACGTCCTCACCGTGCCGTGGACCCGCGTTCCGCAGTGGCCCTCCGGGCTCGACGAGGTGCGCTCCGCGGGGTTCACGATCGCGGCACTCACGCCCCGCGCCGATGCCGTGCCGATCGAACGGTTCGTCGAGGAAGTCGCCGGACGCGTCGCCATCGTCGTCGGCGCCGAGGGCCCGGGACTCTCGGGCGCCGCGCTCGCCGCGGCCGACGTCGCGGTGCGGATCCCGATGCGCGCCGGAGTCGACTCACTCAACGTGGCCACCGCCGCCGCGATCGCCTTCCACCGGCTCGTCGCCGGTGCCTGACGAGGCCGCGTTCGCGACCTTGTGCCATCCCATGCCCCCTGGGGGCAGCCACGGGCACAAGGTCGCCGTCGCCCCTCGCCACACTGCGTTCGCGTCGTACCCGAGGTGGGATTCGAACCCACACGCCCTTGCGAGCAGCGGATTTTGAGTCCGCCGTGTATACCGTTCCACCACTCGGGCCTGGAGTGATCGCCATACAGTAGCGACCGATGGCGGAGTTCTTCGTGGGGTTCGTGGTCGGCGGGGTCGTCGTCGGCCTGCTGATCATCGTGATCGGGCCGTCGCGTCGCGTCCGCAGCGAGACCGGCATGGACGACGAGATCGAGACCCGCCTCCTGCTCGGTCTCGATCCCGAGCCCGATCGAGACCCGCCGACGCCGATCCTCACCGCGACGAGCGCCGGGGAGTACGACCCCGCGCAGATCAAGGCGCTCGAAGATCTCGGCAAGCACCCCAAGCAACGCAAGGGCAAACCCGCCTGAGCCCGTCACCTCGAAGAGGTGCGCGGTCAGGCGAGGGCGAAGAGCAGGCGGGCGCGCAGCGTCTCGTCGTCGGCGACCGTCGCGCGGCCCCGCGCCCAACCGCCGCGTGCCGAGAGCCGCTCCATCGTCAGGTCGAACCGCACCTCGTCGCCCGGCCGCACGAGGCGGCGCCACCGCACATCCTCGACCCCACCGAACAGCGGCAGCTTTCCCGCGTAGCGGGGGTCCGACAGCAGGGCGATCGCTCCGGCCTGCGCGAGCGCCTCGAGTTGGATCACTCCCGGCACGATCGGATTGCCCGGGAAGTGCCCGGCGAGGAATGCCTCCTCGCCCGTGACCCGCCAACGGGCGACGATCCGAACCCCGGGTTCGAGTTCGTCGACCGCATCGACGAAGCGAAACGGCGGTCGGTGCGGCAACAGCGCGATCGGATCGTCGTGCGCGTTGGTCATTGCCCGAAACTAGGTGTTCACGCGTTCGCGACGCGGCGATGCCGGGGTACTCGCGGGTAACCGCCGACAATGCAGTCCCGTGCGTAACCCGCCCGCCTCGAGTGGGTCACAGCCCTGCGCACGGGGAACCAGCGCACACGAGGAGCCCGCTTTGCGCGTCGCGGTCGTCTTCCCCGGCCAGGGGACCCAATCCAGTGGCATGGCCGGCCCGTGGAAGGGCGAGCCCGCGTGGTCGATCGTCGAGACCGCCGAGGCCGCGCTCGACGAGTCGCTCGCGCACCTCGTCCTCGACGCCGACGCCGCGGAGCTCGCGCGTACCCGCAACGCCCAGCTCGCCGTGCTCACGACCTCGCTCCTCGCCTGGGAGGCCGCCCGCGACGAGATCGCCGCCCACCACGAGATCGTCGCGTTCGCCGGCCACTCGCTCGGCCAGGTGACCGCGCTGATCGCCGCCGGCACACTCACGCTCGCCGACGGCATCCGGTTCGCGGCCCGGCGCGCCGAGCTGACCCAGGCGGCGGCCGACGCGCACCCCGGCCGCATGGCCGCGCTCCTCGGCGCAACGCTCGAACATGCCGAGGCGGCGTGCGCCGCGACCGACGAATGTTGGATCGCGAACGACAACGCGCCCGGTCAGATCGTCGTCGCGGGGACGCCCGCCGGGATCGAGACGGCGCTCGCCGCCGCCAAGTCGCTCGGGGTGCGCCGAACGATGAGCCTGAGCGTCGGGGGCGCGTTCCACACGCCGCTCATGGCCGACGCACGCGCCGGGCTCGTCGAGGCGCTCGCGGCGATCCCCCTTCGGGCGCCGCGCGCCCCGGTCGTCTCCAACGCCGATGCGCTCGCGCACGACGACGGCGAGGGTTGGCGGACCCGACTCGCGGATCACCCACTCCAGCCGGTTCGCTGGCGCGAGTCGATGCTGACGCTCGCCGCCGCGCCCCTCGCCGCCGACGCCTTCGTCGAGGTCGGCCACGGTTCGATGATCGCAGGCGTCGCCCGGCGAACCGTCACCGGCGTCGCCGTGATCGGCATCGCCGGCCCCGACGACCTCGCCCACCTCACCGACGACCCCCAGGAGTCCTGATCCTCGTGCGTTCCCTCACTCCCCTGCGCCTCGCCGGCGAAAACCTCTCGGTCCCCGAGCGGATGATCGTCGCCCCCGGCGGCGGCGTCTTCCGGCTCACCGCGATCACGTACTCGGGCGCGTTCGTCGACCGGGGCGACGAGATCGGCGTCGTCGAAGGCCCGGGCACATCGGTCAGTGTGCGGTCGCCGTTCACCGGCACCCTCATGGGCGTGCTCGCACACCAGGGTGAGCGGCTGCGCGAGGGTGAGCCGGTCGCCTGGATGCGCGTCGCGTAGCGTCGCAGCACGGTGAGCAACGCGTTCGTCACGGGGTGGGGCACCGCAGTGCCCGACGGGGTTCTCACGAACGCCGATCTCGAGGCGCGCCTCGACACGACCGACGCCTGGATCCTCGAACGCACCGGCATCCGCGAACGTCGCATCGCCGGGCCAGGCGACACGAGCGCCTCGCTCGGCGCGACCGCCGCCGCGAGCGCGATCAAACAGGCGGGCCTCACGCCGAGCGACATCGACCTCCTCGTCGTCGCCACGAGCACCCCCGAACAACTCATGCCGCACACCGGCGCGTTCCTCGGCGAACGCCTCGGGTTGCGGTGCGGCAGTTTCGACCTCAACTCGGCATGTTCGGGGTTCGTCTACGCGACGGTCGTCGCTGCCGCGATGCTCCAGACGGGCTGCCGGCACGTCCTCGTCGTCGGGACCGAGACGATGTCACGCATCACCGACCCCGACGACCGGGCGACCCACATCCTCTTCGGCGACGGTGCCGGCGCGGCGGTCATGTCGAGCGCGGACGCTCACGGCGGTCTGCTCGCGTGGGATCTCGGTTGCGACGGCAGCGCCACCGACATCCTCCAGATCCCTGCCGGCGGTTCGCGCCTCCCGACCTCCGCGGCGACCGTTGCGCGCGGCGACCACTACATCAAGATGCAGGGGCAGGAAGTTTTCAAACGCGCCGTCCGCGCCGTCGTCGATTCGTCGGCGCTCACCCTCGAACGCGCCGGATGCACTGCGGCCGATGTCGCGTGGTTCGTCCCGCACCAGGCCAACACGCGCATCATCGACACCGCCGCGACTCGTCTCGGCATCGAGGCCGACCGCGTCGTTGCGAACATCGACCGCTTCGGCAATACGAGCGCGGCGTCGATCCCCCTCGCACTGTTCGAGGCGGTCGACGACGGCCGGGTCGCCGACGGCGATCTCGTGCTCCTCGCCGGGTTCGGCGCGGGCATGACGTGGGCGAGCGCGCTGCTGCGATGGGGAGCACCGGAATGACCGAGACCCGATCGGCGGCCACCGGCGCCGATGTGGAACGTGTCGCGTTCGTCACCGGCGGGTCGAAGGGTATCGGTGCGGCGACCTGCATCGCGCTCGCAGCGGGCGGCCATCGCGTCGGCGTCGGATACGTGACCGACGACGTCGGCGCGGCCGCAACCGTCGCTGCCATCATCGACGCGGGAGGTCGGGCACACGCGATCCGGTGCGACATCGCCGACACCGACTCCGTCGACGCCGCCTTCACCGCGCTCACCGACGCACTCGGGCCGGTCACCGTGCTCGTCAACAACGGCGGCATCACCGTCGACGGCCTCGTCATGCGGATGAAGGACGACGCGTGGGATTCGGTGTTGCGCACGAACCTCACCGGGGCGTTCCACACGATCCGGCGCGCCACTCCCGCCATGATGAAGGCGCGGTTCGGTCGCATCGTCAACGTCAGTTCGTCGAGCGGCCAGACAGGAATGCCGGGCCAGGCCAATTACGCCGCGGCGAAGGCCGGGCTCGTCGGGCTGACTCGAAGCGTCGCGCGCGAACTCGCGTCTCGGGGCATCACCGCGAACGTGGTCGCACCAGGTCCCATCGAGACCGCCATGACCGCAGACCTCGCCGACGACTGGAAGGCGCGAGCTGCTGCCCAAGTGCCGCTCGGGCGCTTCGGGACCCCGGCCGAAGTCGCGGCCGTGATCGCGTTTTTGTGCAGCGAGTCCGCCGCCTACGTGACGGGCGCGATCGTGCCCGTCGACGGAGGCCTCGCGATGGGGCACTAGCCCACTAGGTTCGCCCGATCAGAACGACGCCGTCGAAACCAGCCCGACAGAACGAGCCCCGACAGAACGAGCCCCGACAGAACGAGCAAGGAGCACGGACATGGAACGCAACGAAGCTCTCGCGGCAATCCGCGACGTCGCCGTGGAGGTCTTGTCGGTCGAGGCCGACACCGTCACCGAGACGGCACGCTTCAAAGAAGACCTCGAGGCCGACAGCCTCGACCTCGTCGAACTGGTGATGGGACTCGAGGAGCGGTTCGACATCGAGGTTCCCGAAGAGGACCTCGAAGGGGTGCTCACCGTCGGCAACGCCGTCGACCTCGTGCTCTCCAAGATCGGGTGAGCACCGCGTCATGAGCGCGCTCGACCACCGCGGACGCCATCGCGTCGCCGTGACCGGTCTCGGGATGAAGACCCCGGCCGGCAACGACCTCGAGTCATTCTGGGCGCGGCTCTGCGCCGGTGACTCCGCGGGCGCGACCTTGTCGCGTTACGACGCCTCGGCCCTCGCGGTGCGCATCGGTTGTGAGGTCGCCGCGTTCGACATCGAGCCGTACCTCACCGCCAAGGAGGCCCGGAGGCTCGACCGCGTCTCGATCCTCGGATTCGCTGCGGCGACCGACGCGCTCGCCGATGCGGGCGACCTCGCTGCCGATCCTGCGCGATGCGCGGTCGTCGCGGGGTGCGGGATCGGTGGGCTCATCACGCTCGAAGAACAGGTCGAGATCCGACTCACCAAGGGTCCGAATCGTGTCAGCCCGATGCTGGTCCCGATGATGATGATCAACGCGACCTCCGCGCTCGTCTCGCTCCAATTGGGCTGGACCGGACCCAACACCACGGTCGCGACCGCCTGCGCCGCGAGCACGAACGCGATCGGCGACGCGGCCGAGCTCATTCGCCACGGTGCCGCCGACGTCGCCATCGGGATGGGCGCGGAGTCGTGCCAGACACCGACTGCCATGTCCGCGTTCGGCCGCATGACGGCCCTGTCGGGCCGCAACGACGACCCGAAGCGCGCGTCGCGTCCCTTCGACGCCGACCGCGACGGCTGCGGGATGGGCGAGGGTGCCGCGGCGCTCGTCCTCGAACGCTGGGATCGAGCGGTGGCGCGCGGCGCGCACATCCACGCGGAACTCGTCGGGTACGGCCGCAACGCCGACGCATATCACATCACCGCGCCTTCGCCCGGTGGCGAAGGTGCCGCGGCGTGCATGCAGCTCGCCCTCGCCGACGCCGCGATCGCTCCGTCTGCCGTGGGACACGTGAACGCGCACGGCACGTCGACACCGCTCAACGACTCGGCAGAGGCCGAGGCGATCCGTAAGGTCTTCGGCGGGACGCCTCCGGTCGTCACGTCGACCAAGGGCGTGACCGGCCACATGATCGGCGCGGCCGGCGCGGTCGAGGCGGCCGCGGCGATCCTCGCGATCGCGCGTTCGCTGGTCCCGCCGACCGCCAACCTCGAGCGGCTCGGCGACGACATCCAGCTCGATGTGGTCGCCGGTGCGGCGCGACCCCTCGCTCCCGCTCCCGCGCTCTCGAACAGCTTCGGATTCGGCGGGCACAACGCCACGCTGGTCTTCGCACCCGCCGGGGGCGAGTGACCACGACCACGGCGACGCTGTCGCTCGGGAGACGCACCGACGCCGCGGCGCATGCGGGCTTCCGCGAGATCGATGGTCGGCCGGTCATGTGGTGTGAAGTCGCGGGCGGCCCGCACCACGGGGCGATCACGTTCGCCGGCGGCGCAGCCCTTGCTCGCGCCGTCGAGCTCGCGGTGGAGGTCCGCATCCCCGTCGTGTTCCGGATCGACTCGTCGGGCGCGGAGATCACCGAAGGCGTCGCGGCACTGCACGCATGGGGTGGCGTCGCACGAGCCCTCGCGCGCGCGTCGGGGGTCGTCCCGACGGCCGTCATCGTGACCGGCGCGTGCCTGTCGGGTCCTTCGCTGCTGCTCGGGATCGTCGACGCCGTCGTGATGACCGACACCGCGTTCGCTTTCCTGAGCGGCCCCGAGATGGTCGCTGAGTTCACGGGCGTCGCCGTCGACCGCGTGGGGCTCGGCGGCGCTGGGATGCACGAGTCGCGATCCGGCGTCGCGACGATCGTCGTCGAGGATACCGACGCTGCGTCCGAGGCCGTCGCAATGCTCCTCTCGTATCTCCCGTCGCACGCGTTGGCCCGACCCGTCGAGTCCGACGACGCGGCCGACCCGGTCGGGCGGCCTTGCACGGTCGCTTCACACATCGTTCCCGACTCCCCCACCGCCGCGTACGACATGTTCGAGCTCCTCGACGACGTCTGCGACACCGACTCACTGTGTGAGATCCGGGCGCACTACGCACCGAATGTGATCACCGCGTTCGCGCGTGTCGGCGGGATCCCGGTCGGGATCGTCGCCAACCAACCGGCCCAGCGCGCCGGCACACTCGACATCGAAGCGGCACGCAAGGCGGCGCGCTTCGTGTCGTGGTGCGACGCCTTCGACCTCCCCATCGTCACCTTCGTCGACACCCCCGGCTTCGAGCCCGGCAAGGACCTCGAATGGCGGGGCATGATCCGCCATGGCGCCGAGTTGGTTCACGCGTATTGCGAGGCGACCGTGCCGCGCGTCTGCGTGATCGTGCGCAAGGCCTTCGGCGGCGCGTACATCGTCATGGACTCACGCGGGATCGGCAACGACGTCTGCGTCGCCTGGCCGACCGCCGAGATCGCGGTGATGGGGGCGTCGGGCGCCGTGCAGATCCTCGGCAACAAGGGCGTCACTGCGAACGCCTACGGCGAGGTGTTCCTCAACCCGTACCGGGCGGCCGAGCGCGGCCTCGTCGACACCGTGATCGATCCGATCGATACCCGTCGAGTCGTCGCGGCGGCGCTTCGCCGCGTCGGCTCGAAGCGCCGCGTCGGGCAGTCCCGCAAGCACTCGAACAGCCCGCAGTAGCGACACCGACCTCCCCTTCGACCATCTCGGCAGAAAGGCCCACCGATGCTCCTCGACGGCAAACGGATCCTCGTCACCGGCGTGCTCAACGACGCGTCGATCGCGTTCTCGGTCGCGCGATTCGCCCAGGAACAGGGCGCGACCGTCGTGCTGTCGAGCTTCGGGCGGGTCATGTCGCTCACGCAACGGAGCGCGAAGCGTCTCCCCGACCCCGACGTGCAGATCGTCGAGTTCGACGCGACGAGCCCCGACGACGTGCACGCGCTCGCCGGGCGCATCGGCGGAGAACTCGCCGGCGCGGTGCACGCCATCGCGTTCGCTCCCGAGAGCTGCCTCGGTGGTGGGTTCCTCGATGCGCCGTGGGACGACGTCGCGACCGCGATGCACGTCTCGACGTATTCGCTCAAGTCCCTCGCGGTGGCCGTCCGCCCGCTGATGCCGGCCGGCGGCGCGATCGTCGGGTTCGACTTCGACAATGGTCGCGTCGCCTGGCCCGTCTACGACTGGATGGGTGTCGCCAAGGCCGCACTGCAGTCAACGGCGCGGTATCTGGCGCGCGATCTCGGCGGGTCGAACATCCGGGTCAACCTCGTCGCGGCCGGCCCGATCCGCACGATCGCCGCGAAGTCGATCCCGGGATTCGAGCAGTTCGAGGTCGCGTGGAACGAGCGGGCGCCCCTCGGCTGGGACGTCCGCGACCCCGAGCCGGCGGCCCGAGCGTGCATCGCGCTGCTGTCCGACCTGTTCCCGGCGACGACCGCCGAGGTCGTCCACGTCGACGGCGGCTACCACGCGATCGGCGCCTGAACACCCGCCCGCGACCGCACCCAACCTCCCTTCGTTGAGCGGTCCGGCGTGCGGAGCACGCCGGACCG
>SXJQ01000323.1 GCA_005779345.1 Actinomycetota bacterium | reverse complement strand
CGCCCCGGGGCGCCCCGCGGAACCATTGCCGGTCGCGATCCTCACCGGCGAGCTCGGTGCGCCGGTGCTCGAGCCGCTCCTCGGAGCGCTGTCGGACCATGCCGGCGTTGCGGTGCAGCTGCGGCCCGTCGCGAATCGCTTCTTCGGCGGCAACATCGGTGTCACGGGCCTCCTCACCGGCGCAGACCTCGCCGCGGCGCTCGCCGACGCGCCCGAGTCGCATCGCTACCTGCTTCCCGATGTGACGTTGTCGCGCGGGCGGTTCCTCGACGACTCGACGGTCGGCGCGTTGCCGCGCCGCGTCGAGATCGTGCCGACGACCGGTGCAGGGCTCGTCGCCGCGCTCGATCGGGCCGCGCCGTGACCGCCGACCTCCCCGTCGTCGCGATCGTCGGCCGACCCAACGTCGGCAAGAGCACGCTCGTCAACCGCTTCGTCGGCCGGCGCGACGCGATCGTGCAGGAGAAGCCCGGTGTCACCCGCGATCGCAAGGAGTTCGAAGCCGAGTGGGGCGGGCGCACGTTCCGCGTCGTCGACACGGGCGGCTGGCTCGCCGCGGGGGAGTCGGGGCTGACGAGCGAGGACACCGCGCTCGCCGCCAAGGTGAGTGCACAGGCCGACGCGGCGATGGCCGAGGCCGACCTCGTCGTGCTCGTGGTCGACGTGGCGACCGGGATCACCGAGGAAGACGCGCGTGTCGCCGCCGTCTTGCGCACCGGTTCGACCCCGGTGATCCTCGCGGTCAACAAGGTCGACGACGACCGGCGCGGCCACGAGATCTGGGAGTTCCAGCGCCTCGGTCTCGGCACGCCCTACCCGGTGTCGGCGTTGCACGGCCGCGAGAGCGGCGACCTGCTCGACGCCGTCGTGGCCGCGCTCCCGCCCGCGCTCGAGCCCGAAGACCCGGCCGCGAAACCCTTCCGCGACGGCATCTTCTCGGTGGCCGTCGTCGGTCGGCCGAACGTCGGCAAGAGCACGCTCTTCAACCGGATGGTGGGGGAGGATCGCAGCGTCGTCCACGACCTCCCCGGGACGACGCGCGACTCGATCGACACGGTGATCGACACCGACGAAGGGCCGTTGCGCTTCGTCGACACCGCGGGGATGCGCCGCGCGAGCCGCGTCGACGAACCGACCGAGTACTACTCGACGGTGCGCGCCCTGCAATCGGTGGATCGAGCCGACGCGGTGCTGTTCGTCATCGACGCGACCGAGGGCGTCACGCACCAGGACCAGCGCCTCGCGGAGCGGGTCGACGGGGCCGGCTGCGCGATGGTGATCGTGCTGAACAAGTGGGATCTCCTCGACGCCGAGGCCCGAGACGACGTGAAGTACCAGGTCCGCCAGAAACTGCACTTCCTCGGCTACGCACCCGTCCTGCCGATCTCGGCGCTCACCGGCCGCCGGGTCCACCAGTTGCTCCCCGCCCTGCGCCAGGCCGAGACGGCGTACCACCGGCGGATTCCGACCGCCTCGCTCAACCGGGTCCTCCGTGATGCCCAGGCCGCGCACCCGCCGCCGATCGACCGTAAGCACCGGCCGCGGATCCTCTACGCCACCCAAGGTGCCGCCGATCCGCCCACGTTCACGCTGTTCGTGACCCGAACGCTGCCGCCCACCTACCTGCGGTACCTCGAGCGCAAGCTGCGCGAGGAGTTCGACCTCGGCCCGACCCCGATCAAGTTGCGGGTCCGCCGACGCGGCGCCTGAGGGGTCGCTTCCCTGGGCAATTGCCCTGGTCGAGACCTCCGGAACCCTCAAGCGGGCCCCCGAACCCGCCGACTGAGAACGCGTTGGGTCGGTCGCGTGCGCTCGGTCCCGATGACCTATTTGAATTATCGGGACACTCTGTGCACAATGGCGCAAAGGTGTCAGAGGGGCCGGACGGGACAGACGATGCGGCGAGCCAGGCGAGTAGCGGTCGGTCGGACACGTTCGCCGCGGCGCGGCGAACGCGGTGCCGCGCTCATCGAGGCGGCGATCGTCACACCCCTGCTCGTGATGCTCGCGATCGGTACCGTCGAGGTCGGACTCCTGTTCAAGAGCGGGGTCACCGTCGCGAACACGTCACGGGCAGGTGCCCGCGTCGGCAGCGCCGCGGGTCGCAGCCCCGACGCCGACTACCGCGTCCTCCAGGCCGTCGCGGGCAGTAGCGCGAGCCTGGCGTCGGTCACCAAGGTCGTCGTGTACAAGTCGACGACGGCGAGCGGCGACGTCCCGGCCGCGTGCGTGGCATCGTCGGTCGGGATCGCGGGCGTCTGCAACGTCTACAGCGCGGCCGACTTCTCGGTGTCGCAGGGCACGTTCACGGGCGGCGGGTATACGAAGGACGACTACTGGTCGGCACCCACACGAAACTCGAGCCTGTCGAGCGGCGGCGGCCCCGACTACCTCGGTGTGTGGGTGCAGGGCAGCCACGACGCACTCTTCAACCTCGTGCTGGTCGATCGCACCGTCTCGGATCGGACGGTCATGCGCCTGGAGCCGGGATCGTGACGCTGTGGGAGCGGCTCCGGGCGCGGCGCGGTGCGGGAGTGGGCGCGCCGCGCGCCGGGCGCGGCAGCACGATGGTGGAGGCGGCGATCATCACGCCGCTCGTCGTGCTCCTGCTGCTGGGTGTGGTCGAGTTCGGTTGGTACATGAAGGACGATCTCACGTTGTCGAACGCCTCGCGCGCCGGTGCGCGGGCGGGCAGCGCCGCCGGCAAGGACGGCCTCGCCGACTACCAGGTCCTCCAGGCGATCCGCGGCGGCCTCGATGGGCTCGCCAAGGTCGACAAGGTCGTGATCTTCAAGGGGACCGGCCCCAGTAGCACGGTGCCTGTGGCGTGCAGCGGTGCGACGAGTGGCACCGCAGGACTCTGCAATGTGTACGACGCGAGCGATCTGACGCTCACCGACGTGCAGTTCCTCGCGGCCGGCTACACGAAGGACGATTCGTGGCCGGCGTCGTCGCGGCAGACGAGCCTGAGTGCGGCGGGAGGCCCCGACTATCTCGGTGTGTGGGTCCGCACGAATCACGCGTCGATCACCAAGGCCATTCTCAACGACAAGACCATCGACGACGGTGTGATCGTGCGTCTGGAGCCGACGAGATGACGAGATGACGAAGTTGCGGGAGCGTCGTGCCGACGCGAAGGGTGCGAAGGGTTACGTCCTCGTGCTGACGGCGGGGTGCCTCGTGGTGCTGCTCGCCGCGGCAGCCTTCGGCGTCGACCTCGGGGCCTGGTACGAAGAGGGGGTCGACCTGCAGAACGCGACCGACTCGGCCGCGCTCGCCGGCGTCGTCTACATGCCGGGCAACTTTGCACAGGCGACGACGATCGCGAATGCGGCGCTCGCCAAGCACGGCATCACGGCCGCGAACGGATACACGAGCAGCGTGTCGGCGGTCACCGGTCAGCCCACGCGTCTCAAGGTGTGCGCGGGCAACCCGAACCCCGACCAGTTCTTCAGCAAGATCGTCGGCGCGAACCCGACGATCAGCAAATGCGCGACCGCGGAGTACGTGCTGCCGGTCGCGATGGGAAGTCCGCTCAACATCTTCGCCCAGAGCGCGCTCGGCATCCACGCAGCGGTCAGCGGCTACTGCGCCTCCAAGGAAGACGGCGATCTGCGCCAAGCGCATTCCCAGGGCAACCGTCCCTCGGGGTCGGGCTGGCCGAACCCGCCCTACACCGGTGGGTCGACGTGCGACGCGTCGCCCGCGACGGTGAACGCGGACTACCGCGCGACGGGTTACAACTACATCGTCGACATCCCCAACGCGACCGCCGGATCGACCAGGATCGAGGCATGGAACGCGAGCTACCTACCGAGCAGCGGGAGCGGCTGCGGTACCACGACCGACGGCTGCGACAGCGCCTCGAACAACGTGCCGAACGTGGTGACCAACATCACGACGATCCTCACCGTCTACGACGCCACGAACACGCCGCTCGACGCGTCCGACGACCCGGTCGTCGCGACGCACACGATCGCCAAGAACAACGCGACGTGGTCGGGCTGGAACGGCGTGTACACCGTGCCGGTAAACGGCGCGAAGCGATACCGCATCCGCGTGCAGACCCAGGCGGGACAAGCGGCGAGCGCGGGATCGAACTCGTACGGATTGCGCGCGCGTCTCGGCGGCAGCTTCGTGCAGTGCACCACGATCGTCGGCAATCCCGGCTACGCGGCCAACTGCCCGCAGGTCTATGCCGAAGACGACCTGTCGATCTTCGCGAACGTGACCGGGAGTACCGCGACCTTCTACCTGGCCGACATCTCGTCGGTGCACGCGGGCAAGACGATGCAGATCCAACTGTTCGACCCGGGCGAGGGCGCGCAGTCGATCGAGGTGCTCGACCCGAACGGCAATCCGGTCACCTTCTCCTACCAGAACGTCGAGGGCTTCTCGCCGAGCTACTCCGGCACGACCTCGCTCCTGAACGTGAGCGGCACCGGAGCCCAGCCGCCCTACCGGCAGTCGCCCTATAAGTTCAACGAACGCAAGGTGCAGATCAACGTCGCGCTGCCGTCGAACTACTCCTCGGTGTACGGCACCAAGACCTGGTGGCGGTTGCGCTACAAGACCGGCTCGAGCAGCGTGACCGACCGGACGACGTGGTCGATCACGATCGTCGGTGATCCGCTGCGGCTCGTGCCGAACTCCTGAGCCCTTGGGGCCACGATCGGGCGGCGGCTCCGGTCGCGCTCACTCCCCGCGAGCGGGTCGCGCCGGCGGGCGCGGCCCGCTCGCAGGACTGCCGTAGCATCGACCGGCGATGAGTCGGTATCCCACCACCGTGTCGATCCGCGAGGTCGGTCCGCGCGACGGCCTCCAGAACGAGGCGATCGTGCCGGTCGCCGCGCGGGTCGCGTTGATCGACGCCCTGTCGGGCACGGGCTTGGCCCGCATCGAAGCGGTCTCCTTCGTGTCGCCGACGGCGATCCCCCCGATGGCCGGCGCAGCCGAGGTGATGGCCGCGATCGAGCGACGGCCGGGCGTCGCCTACGGGGCGCTCGTCCCGAACCTGCGGGGCGCGCGCGACGCGATCGCCGCGGCCGTCGACGAGATCGAGGTGGTCGTCTCCGCCTCGGAGACCCACAACCTCCGCAACGTACGCCAGACCGTCGCCGAATCGCTCGGTGGCATCGCCGATGTCGTCGCCCTCGCACGTCCGGCCGGGGTCGCCGTCGAGGGCATCGTGAGCACGGCGTTCGGGTGTCCGTACGAGGGCGACGTCGCGCCCGAACGGGTCGCACAGATCGCCGGGCACCTGATCGACGCCGGTTGTACGACCCTCGGGTTCGGCGACACCACGGGCATGGCGACGCCGACCCGCGTCGAGGCGCTCCTCGATGCGCTCGTCACTGCGCGCGTCGACCTCGGGTGTGTCGGGCTCCACTTCCACGACACGCGCGGGACCGCACTCGCCAATGTGCTGGCGGGCCTCGAACGCGGCATCGCTCGCTACGACGCTTCGATCGGCGGTCTCGGCGGGTGTCCGTACGCGCCGGGCGCGTCGGGCAATGTCGTCACCGAGGATCTCGTGCACATGCTGCACGACATGGGGATCGCGACCGGCGTCGATCTCGACCGGCTGATTGCGTGTGCCGAGCAGGCGCAACGTCTGGTCGAACGCGAGTTGCCGAGCGCGATGCTCCACGCGGGACCGCGGACGCGGCTGGCGACGCGATGACGCACGAGCACGTCCGTGGGCACACCGACCGCGCGCTCGCCGGCAACCTCGAGCGCGACGACGGCAAGCTCGCTCGCCAGGGCAAGCTGTTCGTGCGGGACCGCCTCGCATTGGTGCTCGACGCGGACTCGTTCGTCGAAGACGGGTTGCTCGCCAATGCGAACGCTGCCGACCTCCCGGCCGACGGTGTCGTGACCGGCGTCGGCCGGATCGACGGGCGGCCGGTATGCGTGATGGCGAACGACCCGACGGTGAAGGCGGGTTCGTGGGGCGCGCGCACGGTCGAGAAGATCGTGCGGCTCACCGAGACCGCGCTGCGCCTCGAGATTCCGGTCGTCTATCTCGTCGACTCCGCGGGCGCACGGATCACCGACCAGGTGGATCTCTTCCCCGGACGCCGCGGCGCCGGGCGCATCTTCGCGAACCAGGTCCGCCTGTCGGGTCGTGTCCCCCAGGTGTGTTGTCTGTTCGGACCCTCGGCCGCGGGCGGCGCGTACATCCCCGCCTTCTGCGATGCCGTGTTCATGGTCGAGGGCAATGCCTCGATGTACCTGGGTTCGCCACGCATGGCCCAAGAGGTCATCGGTGAGCACGTCACGCTCGAGGAGATGGGCGGTGCCCGCATGCACGCGACAGTGAGCGGGTGCGGCGACAACCTCTGCGCCTCCGACGCCGACGCGATCGAGGCCGCGCAACGGTTCCTCGCCTATCTCCCGACGCGATGGGACGACCCCGCACCGCGCGAGCCTGCCACCGACCCCGACGCGAGCGCGACGCCGATCGCGTCGACCATCCCGACCGACGCGGCACGCGGCTACGACATGCGGCGCGTGATCGAGGCGCTCGTCGACGCCGACTCGTTCTTCGAGCTGAAGCCGCTCTGGGCTCGCGAGCTCGTGATCGGTTTCGCTCGGCTCGAAGGCGAACCGATCGGGATCGTGGCGAACAATCCCGCGCACCTCGGCGGCGTGCTCTTCGTCGACAGCTCCGACAAGGCGGCACGCTTCATCTGGTTGTGCGACGCGTTCGGCCTTCCGCTCGTGTTCCTCGCCGACGTCCCGGGGTTCATGATCGGCACCGTGGTCGAACGCCAAGGGATCATCCGGCACGGCGCGAAGATGATCACGGCAGTCGCGGAGGCGACGGTGCCCAAGGTCTCGGTGATCGTGCGCAAGGCCTACGGCGCCGGGCTGTATGCGATGTGCGGGCCGGCGTTCGAGCCCGAGGCGGTGATCGCGTTGCCCACGGCGGCGATCGCGGTCATGGGGCCCGAACCGGCGGTCAACGCGGTGTTCTTCAACCAGATCCAGGCAATCGACGATCCCGACGAACGGGCGCGGTTCGTCGCGGCGCGCCGCGCCGAGTACGAGGCCGATGTGGATCTCGTGCGTCTCGCCGCCGACCTCGTGATCGACGCGGTGATCCAACCCGACGATCTCCGGCGCGAACTCGTCGCCCGCCTCGCGTTCGGCGCCGCCCGCGTCCGCGAGGTCCCGCCGAAGCGGCACGGCGTCCCGCCGGTGTGACTCAGCGGCAGACCTGGCCGCCGTCGACGAGGAGGCTGACGCCGCTCACGTAGCTCGCCGCATCGGAGCAGAGCCAGACCGCAGCGGCGGCGACCTCGGCCGCGGTGCCGAGGCGGCCCTGGGGGAGGATCTTGGTGAGGAACTGCTCCATGCCGGGGTTGGCATCCATCGAGGCGCGCAGCATCGGAGTGTCGGTCGGGCCGGGCAGGATCGCGTTGACCCGGATGCCGTCGCGCGCATACTCGGCGGCGGCGACCTTCACGAGGCCGAGTACGCCGTGCTTGGCGGCGGTGTAGGCGGGGTTGCCGGGTGCGGCGACGACACCGGCGCCCGACGACGTGTTGACGATTGCCCCGCCGCGGCCCGTCGCGAGCAACGCGCGGAGTTCGTGCTGCATGCAGCGGAACGTGCCGGTGAGGTTCACGTCGATGAGGCGTTGCCATTCGGCGGGGTCGGCCTCGTGGAAGCGGGTCTGCTGTTCGGCGACGCCCGCGTTGTTGAACGCGGCGTCGAGCCCGCCGAACTCGGCGAAGGTCCGATCGACCATCGCCGCGACCGAGGTGTCGTCGGTGACGTCGACCGTGGTGCCGATCGCACGGCCCCCGGCAGCGAGGATCCGATCGACGACCGCGTCGACCGGTGCCCGGTCGGCGAGGAGCACCGCGGCGCCGCGGGCGGCGAACTCGACCGCTGCGGCCGCCCCGATCCCGCCTGCGGCGCCGGTGACGACGACGGTCTTGTCGATGAAGTCGCGCGGTGCCTCGGCCATGGCGGGATCGTAGGCTGGGCCCGGTGCCGTGGTGTCCTGCTTGTTCGCGCTATCTGACACCGACGTCGATGGAATCCGACGGGACGTGCCCGTTCTGCAAGCAGATCGTCGACTATTCGCGCAACCGTCGTTTCGAGGCGGCCGCGGCCAAGGGCGAGGAACTCGAGCCGGAGGTCTCGGTGCCGTGGCACCTCAAGTTGTTGCTGGGTGCCGCGGTCGTCTACCTGGGTTGGCGCGCGGTGCAGGGCATCGAATGGATCGCCGACTTGTTCTGAGTGCCGGTGTGCCGGCCCCCGCGGCGTGGTCGCGATGCGGCGTTCAGCGGGCCGCGACCTGGGTGACTTCGATGACACGCGCGATGTCGGTGGGCGTCACGATGCCGACCAGTCGCACCTCGCCTGCCGAGGGGTCGGGACTCCCTGGTGCGACGACGAGGATCCGGGTCGGCCGGCCGTCGGCGCGCAGCACGTCGAGGAGGGCATCGTCGGGGCGGGCGATCCGGCAGTCGGCGACGGGAACCATGACGTCGGCGACCGTCGCGGTGATCCGCCGTTCGGCGGGCAACGTGCGGACCTCGGTGAGGGTCACGAGGCCGACGAGGCGGCCCGCACGGAGTACGGGATACGCGCTGCGATGGTGGCGGAGGAACGAATCGAGCAACGCGTCGATGGTCGTGGCGTCGTCGACGGTGACCGGCTCGGGGCTCATGATGTCGCGCATCCGGATCCCGGCGAGATCGTGGCGCAACACCGCGTCGAGTTCCTCGGCGCGTGCCGCCCCGATGATGAACCACCCGATGAACGCGAGCCAGAGGCCCGAGATGCCCGCGCCGAGCGTGAACTCGACGATGCCGACGGCGATGAGGCCGATGCCGACGCGATGCCCGGCGCGCGCCGCGCGCCGCTGCGAGTCGAGGCGGTCGCCGGACCGCTTCCAGTACCAGGCGCGCAGGATGCGACCTCCATCGAGCGGGGCGCCCGGGAGCAGGTTGAACAGCGCCAGCATCAGGTTGATCGCGCCGAGCCACGCGAGCGCGAGCGCGACGATGTCGGGCGCGCCGAGCACGTTCGCCGTCCCGGCGAGCGCGCCGAACCCGACCGCCAACGCGCCGCTCGTCGCGGGCCCCGCCGCGGCGATGCGCAGTTCGGCCCGGGCGTCGGGAGCGTCGTTACCGAGTTGGGCGATGCCACCGAGCAACCACAGCGTGATCGAGATGACCTCGACGCCGTGACGTTGCGCGACGAGTGAGTGGCCCATCTCGTGGGCCAGCAGACTCGAGAGGAACAGTGCCGCGGCGGCCGCGCCGACCGCCCAGGTCGCCGCGGTGGCGTGCTGGTCGTCGGCGAGGAGGTTCTGGGCGAGGCTCCAGGTGAGCAGCCAGAACACGATCGGGAGGGTCCAGTCGAGCCGGATCGGGATGCCGTGGAGCCGGCCGATCGGCAGAGCCGAGGTTCGCAGCGCGGGTGTGTCGCGTCCGGTCATCTCGACCCCGGCTGCGCGTTCGTCATCTGGGCTCCCTCGGCATGGCGCGGACCTGGGTCCCGACGGTACCGGCCAGGACCGAAGCCGCGTCGTCGAGTGCACCGATCGCGGCACGGCCCGTGCCGCTGCCGACGAACTTCGTCGCGGCGGCAACCTTCGGCGCCATCGTTCCCGCCTCGAGTTTCAGCCCGGCGAGTTCGGTCGCGTCGGTCGCGCCGATTCGGGTCGCATGGTCGGTTCCGAAATCGCGCCAGACGGCGTCGACGTCGGTGAGCAGCAGGAGCACGTCGGCACCGAGCGTCGCGGCGAGGAGCGCCGAACTGTGGTCCTTGTCGACCACGGCTTCGACGCCGCGCAGCGCGCCCGGGCTCGACGCGGCCGCACTGCCCAATGTCGTCGTGCCGCCCATTGTCGCGGTCATCGGGGCCGCGGTCATCGGGGTCGCGGTCATCGGGGTCGCGGTCATCGGGGTCGCGGCCATCGGGATACCCCCGCCGCCGGTGGCGATCACGACGACGTCGTCGGCGAGGAGCCGTGCGACGGTCGGCGCTTCGACGATGCGAAGCGGTGCCGGCGAGGGAACGAGCCGCTGCCACCCGCGGGCGGTCGGACCCACCTGCCAACCGTGCCGCGCAGCCCAGTCGCGCGCGACTGCTTCGGTGACCGCGGGCCCGATCGGTTTCGTCGGCGCCGCGCGGAACGCCGGGTCGTCGGCCGCGACTTCGACCCTGGTGAGCATCGCGACGAACTCGCGGGCCGGCAGCGTGGCCGCGAGCGCTTCGAGGAGCAGGTAGCCGATGAGGCCCTCGGTCTCGGCGTCGAGCACGTCGCGGGGGAGTGGAGCGTCGTCGCGCGCGGCCTGGGCGGCGAGCCGCCCGACCTGGGGTCCATTGCCGTGGGTGATGACGAGCCGATGCTCGCGGGCGATGGGACCGAGCGCGGCCGCGGCGGCCGCGGCCCGCGCGCGTAACGTGGCCGCGTCGGAACGGTCGCCGGCGCGGAGCAGCGCATTGCCCCCGAGCGCCGCGACCACGAGCAACGGCGCGGTGACCACGCCATGATGCTGGTGCAGGGGCGCCGACCCGTGCCAGTGCCGAACGGCGGCGATCGTGCGACCGAGGGCCGACCCGGGAGGCCGTTCGGCACTGTCGAGTGGTCCGCGGGGGTGCGACGGTGGAAACGAGGAAGGAGGTCGGCGTGCGGCGCATTGTGATTCTCGGCGCGGGCGGGCGTGACTTCCACGTGTTCAACACGGTGTTCCGTGACGGTCCCGCCCGCGCGGATCGTGTCGTCGCGTTCACTGCCGCACAGATCCCCGGGATCGACGAGCGGCGGTATCCCGCCCTCCTGGCCGGGCCCGGCTATCCCGACGGCATCCCCATCCGCCCGGAGGCGGAACTCGAGCAGATCGTGCGTGATTCCGCGGTCGACGAGGTGATCCTCGCCTACTCGGATCTCGCCCACGCCGACGTGATGCATCTCGCCGAACGCGTACTCGCGACCGGCGCGGACTTCCGTCTCGTCGGCCCGAAGGCGACGATGCTGCGCGCGTCGGTGCCGGTGGTCGCGGTGTGCGCGACGCGCACGGGGTGCGGCAAGAGCCAGACGACGCGTCGGATCGCCGAGTTGGTCGCCGCGCGTGGACTGCGTGTCGTGGTCGTGCGCCACCCGATGCCCTATGGCGATCTCGCGGCGATGGCCGTGCAGCGGTTCGCCTCGCTCGACGATCTCGACGCGGCCGCGCCCACGGTCGAGGAGCGCGAGGAATACGAACTCCCGGTGCGCGAAGGCTTCGTCGTGTACGCCGGTGTCGACTACGCCGCGATCCTGCGCGCGGCCGAGGCCGAGGCCGACGTGATCCTGTGGGACGGCGGCAACAACGACTTCTCGTTCTTCGCTGCCGACCTGTACATCACCGTGGCCGATCCGCTGCGCCCCGGTCACGAGATCGGCTACCACCCCGGCGAGGCCAACGTGCTGCTCGCCGATGTGGTCGTGATCAACAAGGTCGATGCTGCCGAGCCGGCCGCGGTCGAGACGGTGCGCGCGAACATCGCGCGCGTGAACCCCGACGCGATCATCGTGATGGCAGCGTCGCCGGTGACCTTGGAAGCGGGACCCGATCTCGCGGGGTGTCGCGTCCTGGTCGTCGAAGACGGCCCGACCGTGACGCACGGCGGCATGGCCTCCGGCGCGGGCATGGTGGCCGCGCTCGCGGCGGGCGCGACCGACGTGATCGACCCGCGGCCATTCGCCGTCGGCTCGATCGCCGACACCTTCGCCCGCCATCGCCACCTCGGCGCGGTCCTGCCGGCGATGGGATACGGCGGCGCACAACTCGCCGATCTCGCCGCGACGATCGCAGCAACCGGTGTCGACGTGGTGGTGACCGGGACCCCGATCGACCTCCGCCACGTGATCACGATCGACCGACCGGTACGGCACGCGACCTACGAACTCCGCGAGATCGGGACGCCCGATCTGTCCACGGTGCTCGACCCCTACCTGGAGAGGTGGCAACGATGAAGCGATCCACGACACGCAGCACTGCCGGCCGGAGTGCCGCGACCGTGCTCGCCTTGGCCGTGGCCCTCGCCGGTTTCGCGGCGTGCGGCGACGACGACGACGGCGACGGTCCGGGCGCGACGACGACCTCGGCCGCTGCGGTCACGACGACCGTCGCCGAGACGACCACGACCGTCGTCGCCACGACCTCGGCACGCGTCTATCTGGTCCGGGGCGAACAGCTCGGTGTCGGTGTCCGCACCGTCGCCGTCGGCGACGACGAGCACGCGCAAGTGCTCCTCGCGCTGTTCGGCGCCGCGGGCAGCGACGAAGGTGAGCTCGGTCTCACGACCGCGATTCCCGCGGGGACCGAGTTGCGGTCGGTCGACGTGATCGATCGGGCGGCGACGGTCGACCTGACGGCTGAGTTCGCGAGCGGTGGCGGGAGCCTGTCGATGCTGTTGCGCGTCGCGCAGGTCGTGTACACCGTGACGCAGTTCGGCGATGTCGACTCGGTGACGATCTGGATCGACGGGGAGCCGGTCGACGGGCTCGGCGGTGAGGGAGTCTCGGTCGACGACATCGGTCGATCCGACTTCACCGACCAGCTCCCGATGATCCTGCTCGAAGAGCCCGGGCCCGGCGCGACCGTGACGAGCCCGATCCGGCTCACCGGCGCGTCGAACACATTCGAGGCGACCATCAACTACACGCTCGAGGCGGCCGACGGCACCGTGCTCGCCGAAGGCATGGAGATGGCCTCGTCGGGCACCGGCACCTGGGGCACGTTCGACTTCGAGATCGACTATGACGCGCCGGCCGTCGCGGGCACGACCGGGACCCTGTCGGTCTACGACATCTCCGAGATGGACGGCGTCACCCACGACGGCGAGGTGACCATCCCCGTGATCTTCGGGTGAGCAAGGTGTTCGCGTGATCGCCCCGAGTCCGACAGAGGGTGTGGGCTAGCCTCCCGACACCGTTCCGACGGCAACGGGCTGTGGCG
>SXJQ01000035.1 GCA_005779345.1 Actinomycetota bacterium | reverse complement strand
CTTGAGCAACGTCGACTTGCCCGCGCCGTTCGCGCCCACGAACCCGACCGACTCCCCCGGCTCGATCTTGAAGTCGATGTCGCGCAGCACCCAACGCCACGGACTCGCGCCGACGCGGCCCGTCACCCGTCGGGCGGTGCGTCCGGCCTGATCGCGCAGCAAGCGCCGACCGCGGTCGGCCCGGAACCGCTTCCAGACGTGCCGGACCTCGACGCCGCCTTCACGAGACATCGGCGAATCCCGTCTCGAGTCGCTTGAAGAACAAGAACCCGCCCGCGAGGTACGCGAGCGCGCCCGATGCGGCGACGAGCGTGAGCCGGGCATCGGGCGCCGCACCGAGGAACACACATCGCCGCAGACCGTCGAGCAGCGCGCCCACCGGGAACACGAACGCGTAGGGGAGCCGCGGCCACCCCGAGATCACGAGGTCGATCCGGTAGAGGACGCCCGGCATGAACATCCCGAGTTGGAGGAAGAGCGGCAGACCGCTGCGCAGGTCGCGGAGATACACGGTGATCGACGAGACGATCAACGCGATCGCGACCGCGAAGGCCACGAGGACCACGACCAATACCGGCGCCCAGTACGAGGTCGCGGACGGCCCGCGTCCGGCCACCAGGAACAGCAGCGGAAGCACGAGCAGCGCGGCGACCGCGTTGATGCCCGACGACGCGACCTGCGCGATCGGGAACACCTCGCGCGGCGCGTACACCTTGTTGAGCAGCGGGTTCCCGACGAGGCTCGTCCCGCCGCTCGAAACCGAACTCGCGTAGAACGCCCACGACACGAGCCCGAGATAGAGGAACAACGACTTGGGAACGCCTTCGGTGTCGACACCCGCCGCGGTGCCCGCCTTGTTCAGCAGCAACGTGAACAGGATCGTCTGGGCGAAGGGAGTCAGGATCGCCCAGGCCAGACCGAGGAACTGCTGGCTGTATTGGGACCGCACCTGGCGCACCACGAGTGCGAGCACCACCCGACGCGCCCGCCAGAGCGAGCGCAAGGCACCCGCGAGATCGAGGGCCCGTCGGTAGCGCAGCCCCGGCGGCGGCGCGTCGGCGACGACGGGCATCGGGAAGTCGACGGCGTTCGCGCCGGCGTCGGGCGCGTCCGCGTCGGACGCGCCGGGATCGGGTGCGGTCACTGCACCGGACCCTTGGCGCGCTGGATGAACGCGATCTTGGGGTAGACGAACACGGCGCCGACTTCGGGGAGCCTGGCCGCCGCCTCGGGGTACGACTCGGCGACGTACTCGCGGTTGACCGCATCGATCAGGTCACGCACGAGCGCGGCACTCGTTCCCGGGATACCGGGCGGACCGCCGTCGTAGTCGACCTCCTGATAGGAGGTGTGCATGTCCTCGATGACGTAGAAACCGCCCGGCCGGACGGCAGCGAACAATCCCGCGAAGGTCGCGATCTGATCGCGTCCGCGGTGGCTGCCGTCGTCGACGATGAGGTCGAACGGGCCGAAGTCGCTCACGCGCGCGAGCAGGTCGGGGTCGGACTGGTCGCCGCGCACGGTGTGGATCCGCGGACCGTCGACGACGACGTCGACGATGTCGACGCCGTAGATCTCGGCCTTGGGGAAGTAGTCGCGCCACATCTGGAGCGAGGCGCCGCGGAACACGCCGATCTCGAGCACGCGGACGGCGCGGCGGCGCAGGTGATCGAGGTGCCGTTCGTAGAGATCCGCGTACCGGTGCGCGGTCGCGCCCTTGTCGGATCCGTACACGGCGGCCAGCCACGAGAGCTTGCGGTGCGCGGGCGACGCCAGCACGCGTTTGACCCCGCCGAGCGGCCCGGCGCGTCGTTCGGCCTCGACGCGCCCCTTCACGAAGGCTCGGTACAAGAACTTGCGGGTCGAGCTGTCGTGCCAGGCAGTCACGCGGATCTCCGGCTGCTCGCGTCGGAGCTTGCACTCTCATCGGCTGGAACCGGCACATCGCCAGGAACCGGGACATCGGCAGGCAGGGGCCGGCCCCGCAGGGTCGCGAACAACCGATCCGGATCGCTGAACAACTGCTCACGCAACGACGAGTAGGCGACGCGGTTGTGTTCGGCCATCCGGCGCTCCGCCGGCCCGCGCACGGCGCGGATGACCCGCCGCTTTGCGGCACCCAGCGCGGCGCCCGGCGCCGGGAGGTGTTCGAGCGGACGACTCCACCGGTGCACCCGCGAGCGAACGAGGTCGGTGCGGAACACCTTGCCGCGGGCGATCCCGCCGAGATGGAACACGACGTCGCCGTAGATCCCGGCGATGAGGTAGTGCGGATCGACGGCGTTGGTACGGGTGATCCGACCCCACGGCAGGCCGGCCGACCAGAGCGCGGCGGTGAGGCGGATCCCGGTGTCCGCGAGTTGGCCGGTCTCGCGCACGAACGCCCGGTATTCGACCGAATCGATCGGGTCGGGCGAAAAGCTCGGCGCGAACCGCTCGAAGAACTCCCGGGTCGCCAGGACACACGACGGGTGCGCGAGTGCGACGTCGGAGTTCTCGGTGCGCAAGATGCCCGCCAGGCCCGCTTCGGGCGGCATCGCGGCGACCAGCACCTCGAGCCAGCGGTCGTCGATCGGAAAGGAGTCGACATCGAGCGTGCAGAGGTGCGAACAGCCCGCGGCGAGCGCCCGAGGGACCATCGCGTCGAGGTAGTAGGCGTGCTCGCGGCTGGCCCGACGATCGGTCGGTGGCACCTCGCAGATCACGACCCGCGGCGCCGCACGCACCAGCGCTCGCGCCCGATCCGTGACCCGGTTGACGACCGCGAAGAGGGTGTAGGGGACCAGCGTGTGCCGCGCGATCCGGTCGAGGTGCAGTTCGAGGAGGGGCAGGTCGTCGTCGTCCTTGAGGTGGTAGACGACGAGAATTCCCAGGTGGGAGACGGCGACGGTGCCCGCAGGCGGGGTCTGGTCGCCGTGTCCTGCTCGCTCGTCCACCCGTCGTCCCCCGCCGTCGCCGGCGCTCCCGGCCACGGAAGCCGCAATGGTACGCAGGTGCGCTCAGGTTCACCAACAAGTCACTGGCCGGCCATGCGACGACCAACCGGGCGACCCCGATCACTTGATACCCCCAGGGGTATCTGTTACAGTGCCGGATACCCCCCGAGGTATCCAGCCGAGAAGTCCGGCACGGGGCTCCCGAGAGGACCGACCATGGCGTCGCGCACCACCATCGCAACCCCGGCCGCCGAACCTGCCCCCGCCGGCAGCCTCCCGCCGGGCCACGCGCCTTCGGCGCCGCCCGACGAACGGGCCTGGTTCTCGCGTCTCGCCGCCTTTTCGGCCCGGCATCGCCGCGGGGTCATGGTCGTGTGGCTCCTCGTCGTGCTCGGTGCGGCGCCGCTCGCCCTCACGCTCACCGGCAGCTTGTCGGGGGCCGGGTGGGAGGCCCAGGGTTCGACCGCCCAGCAGGTCCGCGACGAGTTGCGCGCCGACTTCCCGGCGCTCGGCGCCGAGTGGCCGATCGTCGTCTACCGCCAGGCCGACCCGATCGCGGACGCGCCCGACGGGCTCCAGGCACTCGTCGGCGCGCTCGACGACGCGCCCGTGGCAGCGTCGGTCGCCGACCCGCTCGGCCTCCCCGCCGCGGCCGGCCTCATCGCTCCCGACGGTCGCACCGCGCTGATCCCGGTGGAGACCCGAGTCACGGTCGACGCCGATCGGCCCGAGACCGCCGGTGAACTCGGCCGCTACGTCGCAGGACTGGAGCTCCCGCGCGGCGCGACCGCCGAGGTCACCGGCGAGTGGCCCGTATGGAGCGACTTCAACGAGATGAACGAGACCGCGCTCCACCGCGCCGAACTGCTGTCGGGACTGCCGAGCATGATCCTGCTCTTCGTTGCGTTCGGCAGCCTGCTCGCCGCGGGAATCCCGCTCGTCCTCGCACTCGCGGGGATCGCGGTCGGTTTCGCGGTGCTCGGCCTCCTCACCAACGTCACCCCGTTGTCGGTGTGGTCGATGAACTTCTCGATGATGATCGGTCTCGCGGTCGGCATCGACTACAGCCTGTTCATCGTCAGCCGCTTCCGTGAGGAACGCGCCGAGGGCAAGGACCCGATCGCGGCCATCGAGAACACACTCGGCACCGCGGGCAAGGCGGTATTCCTCTCGGCGTTGACCGTCGTCTTGTCGCTCGCGGCCGTGTTCGTCGTCCCGATCATGGTGTTCCGCTCGATGGCACTCGGAATGATCCTGTCGGTCGTGGCCGTCGCCCTCGCATCGCTCACGCTCCTCCCGGCCATCCTCGTCGCACTCGGCGACCGAGTGCTCGTGACTCGGAGCAAGGTCGACCCCGACATCGCGGCCGAGGGCCGCTGGGCTCGCTGGACCGGCCACGCGCTGCGCCGGCCCGGGACCGTGCTCGTCCTCGGACTCGTGTTGCTCGGCGCGATCGCGATCCCCGCGTTCGGGATCCGGCTCGGCATGCCAGGTGCCGGCGTCGTCGACGAAGGGCACACGAGTCGCGACGGGTACGAGATGGTGGTCGCGGCCTTCGGCCCGGGCGCGGCCGCACCTGCGTTCGTCACGGTACCCAGCGGCGATGCCGAAGCGGTCGTGCAGGCGGCGCTCGGGATCCCCGGGGTCGCCGACGCGCGCATCGTCACAGAACCCAATGCGACGACGGGCCGCACGGTGGTGCGCGTCACGGGATCGACACCGGTCGACGACCCGGCGACCGGCCATCTCGTCGAACAGTTGCGCGGCACGCTCGCGACGACTTCGACGGACGCGCGTGTCGGAGGCCCAGCGGCGCAGAACCACGACCTCACGGCGGTACTCACCGGCCGAGCGCCGCTGGCGATCGGGATCATCCTCATCGTCGCGTTCGTGCTGCTGCTGGTCGTGTTCCGCAGCCTCGTGATCGCGCTCACGTCGATCTTGATGAACGTGCTCACGGTCGGTGCCGCGTTCGGCTTCGCGACGATCGTGTTCCAGCACGGTGTCGGTGCCGGGTTGCTCGGGATCGAGCCGCAAGGGTTCGTCGATGCCTGGGCACCGCTGTTCTTCTTCGCCCTGCTGTTCGGGTTGTCGATGGACTACCAGCTGTTCTTGTTGGCGGCGATCCGCGAGCGCTACGAAGCGACCGGCGACACGGTGGTCGCGATCCGCGACGGCATCGCGCGAACCGGTCGCCCGATCACGAACGCCGCGCTCATCATGATCGTCGTGTTCGTCGCCTTCGGCGTCACCGGCCCGATTCCCCCGACGGAGCTCGGCATCACCTTGGCGATGGCGGTGCTCCTCGACGCGACGATCGTGAGGGTGATGCTCGTCCCGGCGACGATGGCGCTGCTCGGCGAGCGGAATTGGTACCTCCCGCGTTGGCTCGACCGTCGCCTCCCCGTGATCCGCTTCAGCCACTGACCGCGGTTGCCGAACATCGGGGAAGGAATCCCGGGTGCGGTACCCGGGACCCGGTACGGGCGAGGCACACGTGGATCCACGGCATCACGCACCCGGCGCCGCAGCGATCGCTGCTGCCCTCGAGCTCGTGCCCGACCCGACGTTCGCGGTCGATCAGGAGTTCCGCATCGTCGCGGCGAACCGGGCATGCGCCCGGCTCGTCGGCGACGTGATCGATGCCTGGATCGGCGAAGTGCCGCTCGCGCTCGTGCATCCCGACGACCTGCCGATCGTCCTCTCCTCGTTCGAGGAGGTCGCCCACAAGGAGGTCGGCTCACCCATCGAGGTTCGGGTCAGCACGAACGACGGATTCCGGCTCGTCGAGATCGTCGGGGCACCGCACCCGACCGACGACGGTCACATCGTGGTCGTGGCAATGCGAGACCTCACCGAACGTCGCCGATGGGAGCTCGCGGCCGGCCGGACCGACCTGTTCCGCTCCGTCGTCGAACATGCCGCGGTCCTACTCGCGCTCGTCGATCGCGACGGCCGGATCAGCTCGGCATCGGGCACGTTCAACCGCCAACTGGGCCACGACATCTCCCGGGTCGTCGGCAGCAACCTCGCCGAGTGGGTGAACGAGAACGAGCGCGCGCAGTTCCGCACGAACCTCGCGCGCGCCGTCGCAGCGCCGCGCACGACCGTGTTCGAGGCGACGCTCGACCACGCCGAGGGGCACGTGATCCCGTACCAGTTCTCGGTCGCGAACCTCCTCGACGATCCGGTCGTCGACGGGCTCATCATCTCGGCCAGCGACATCTCGGCACGGCGGGCACTCGAAGCACGCTTGACCCAGCTCGCCACGACGGACCCACTCACCGGGCTCGCGAACCGGTCCGCGCTGATCACGCACCTCGCCCAGCGGCTCACGGTCCCCGCCGGCCGCGAGCAGCTCGCGGTCTTCTTCGTCGATCTCGACCGGTTCAAGCCCGTGAACGACCTGCACGGTCACGACGCGGGCGACGTCGTACTCGCAGCACTCGCGCAGCGTCTGCTGCGCGTCGCCCGGTCCGGCGACCTCGTCGCCCGGCTCGGCGG
>SXJQ01000322.1 GCA_005779345.1 Actinomycetota bacterium | reverse complement strand
CCCGGGCCAACGCTGGTAGCCGTCGCCGGTCGTCGCCCATTCCCAACCGAGGACGGCGACGCCGAACGCGACGAGCAGCCCGCCCGCGCCCGCCAGGCACGTCCCCAGCCAGGGAAGCTCACGTTCGCCGGGCCAGGAGTCGGCCGACGGCTCGGGGTCCGAGGTCGAGACGTCGGTCATGAACCTCGCCGCGTCCGCGTCCGCGCTAGGCCGACGCCGTCGTTCCGGCTGCTGCCTGCGGTTCGCGACCGAGCAGTACCGCGCCGACCGCCAGACCGATGCCGCCGAGGAGCATCAGGATCATGCCGATGCCCCGATCGGCACCGGTGTCCTGAATCAGGAAGGCGATCATCATGAGGGCCGCGGTGAGGCCGCACACGAGGTGGATCTGGAGCCAGCCGAGCCCGAGGATTCGGTCGGGCAGCGTCGTCGCGGTGAAGGCGCTGAGCGCGACCTGGAGGGCCATGACCAGCCCGAGCAGCATCGGCACGATCGAGATCGCGAACAGGGCGTCGCCGCTCCACGCCGAGAACGACACGGATCCGCCCCCGCCGAATCCGCTGAAGTTGCCGTAGTCCCACTTCCAGAACGGGAGGAACGAACCGACGAGGGTGAGGGCGCCCGCGGCGAGGATGACGATGCGGGCCGGGGTGAGCTTTGCGGTGTCCATGGTGCTCCGATCAGTGGGAGGGGCCGATCAGTGGGAGGAGGCAGTCGGCGCGGCGATCGCGCCGTAGGCCTGGGCCGCGATCCCGAGTGCCATCAGCCAGAAGCCGATCTCGAGGTCGCCGACCAACAGCCAACCGATTGCCATGAGGGCATTCATCGCGGCGAGCCCGACCCGCCACTGGGGCCAGGAGAGGCCGAGCACCTCAGCGGGGAGGGTCGCCTTCGCGAACATCGTCAACGCCAACGGGACCGCGACGAGGAGCGCGTACAAGGGGAGCAATGTCGCGATCGGGAAGCTCCCCGAACCCCAGGCATTGGTGGTGCCGCCGAAATCGAGGAACGACCCGACGACGACGACGGCGCCCCCGGCGAGCAGCGCGATCTCGGCGGGGCTCGGGGCGGGCCGCGCAGCAGGCGTGGTCGGTGTGTCCATGAGATCTCCTCGATCGTGGTCGTACCCGGTCAGTCGACCACGAAAACACCTCGAGGTGGTGGACACTCGGAGCGCCGCGTGGCCCCGACGTCCGGCGCGCCGCACGGCCCGACGGCCGTTTCCGACCGGCTCCCGCCGGGGGAGAAGCGGTAGCGTCGGAACGTGCGGGTGGGTGTGCTGGCGTCGGGAAGTGGCACGATCCTGCGGGCGATGATCGCTCGGGGCGACATCCCGGTCGCCTTGGTGCTCGCCGACCGACCCTGCGGCGCGACGGCGGTCGCCCGCGAGCACGACATCCCTGTCGAGTCGCTCGTTCGGACCGAATTCGGGCCCGAGTTCGATCGACTCGCCTACACGCGCGACGTCGTCGCCGTGCTGGAACGCCACGGGATCGATCTCGTCGTCATGGCCGGGTTCGGCACGATCCTCGCCGAGCCGATCCACGCGGCCTACCCGATGCGGATCCTCAACACGCACCCCGCATTGCTGCCCGCCTTCAAGGGCTGGCACGGGGTCCGCGACGCCCTCGCCGCCGGGGTCAAGGTCAGCGGCTGCACCGTGCACTTCGCCTCGCTCGAGGTCGACGACGGCCCGATCCTCGCCCAGGAGGCGGTCGTCGTCGTCGACGGCGACACCGAGGCCACCCTCCATGAACGAATCAAACAGGTCGAGCGTCGGCTGTATCCCGACGTGATCGCGCGTGTGGTGCGCGAGCTCGACAGGGAGAAATCGACGACATGACCGACGACACGACCACCGACGACAAGATCACCGATGTCAGGATCACGCGGGCGTTGCTCTCGGTGTACGACAAGACCGGACTCGCCGAGTTCGCGCGCGGGCTGCACGAGTTCGGCGTCGAACTCGTATCGTCGCGCAGCACGGCGCAGGCGCTGACCGAGGCCGGCCTCCCGGTCATCGACGTCGCCGACATCACGGGTGTGCCGCCGATCCTCGACCATCGCGTCGTGACGCTCCACCCGAAGATCCACGGTGGATTGTTGGCCGATCCCACGATCGAGTCGCACCGCGACGACATGGCGGAGTACGGCATCGCGCCGTTCCAACTCGTCGTGTCGAACCTGTATCCGTTCCTCGAAGCGCCCTCGATCGACACGATCGACATCGGCGGTCCGGCGATGGTGCGGGCGTCGGCGAAGAACCACGCGTTCGTCAGCATCGTGACGGCGGTCGAGCAGTACGCGTCGTTGCTCGAGGAGTTGCGAGCCAACGGCGGAGCGATCTCGCTCCCGACCCGGCGCGCGCTCGCGCTCGAGGCGTTCGCGCGGACCGCCGCGTACGACGCCGCGATCGTGCAGTGGCTCCAGGCCGACGAGGCGTTGCCGAAACACCTCGTGCTCCCGCTCCAGCGGAGCGAGGAGGCGCTGCGCTACGGCGAGAACCCCCACCAGCGTGCGGCTCGGTATCGGCGGCGCGGCACGACGAGTTGGTTCGACACGATCGACCAACACGCCGGCCTCGCGCTCAGCTATCTCAACCTCTACGACGCCGATGCCGCGTGGAGACTCGCGTTCGACCTCGGGGCCGAGCCGGCGTGCGCCATCATCAAACACGCGAACCCGTGTGGCGCGGCCATCGCGGAGGATCTCGCAACCGCGTACCAACGTGCCCTCGAGTGCGACGAGCGCTCCGCGTTCGGCGGGATCGTGGCGGTGAACCGACCGATCGATGCCGCAACGGTCGAACGGATGGTGGCTGGTCCGCAGGCCGATGTCGTGATCGCGCCGGGCTTCGAGCCGGGGGTGCTCGACGCGTTGGTCGCCAAACGCAAGAACACGCGGCTCCTGTCGGCGTCGCCGCCCGGCGCGACCGATCTCGATTTCCGGCAGATCTCCGGCGGGTTCCTGGTACAGGACGCGCACCACTTCGCAGCGACCCGCGACACGTGGAAGGTCGTCACGAAGGCCACGCCGACCGACGCGCAGTGGCGGGACCTCGAGATCGCCTGGCGGCTCGTCGGCCACGTGAAGAGCAACGCGATCGTGCTCGTGAAGGATCGTGTCGCGGTCGGGATCGGCGCTGGGCAACAGAACCGCGTGGAGTCGGGCGAGATCGCCGCGAAGAAGGCCGCGGGCCGCGCCGCCGGCGGCGCGTGTGCGAGCGACGCGTTCTATCCCTTCCCCGACGGTGTGGAGGCCGCGGCCGCAGCGGGTGTCGGCGCGGTGATCCAGCCCGGCGGCGCGATGCGCGACGACGACGTGATCGCACGTGCCGACGAACTCGGCCTCGCCATGGTGTTTACCGGCGAACGCCATTTCGTGCACTGATGGCAGCGAAGCTGATGCCGGGAGGTCCGGTTGCCGAGGCGGTGTTCGCCGACCTCGCGCCGCGTATTGCCGCGTTGCGCGTGCGTGGCCGCCCGCCGGGCCTCGGCACGATTCTCGTCGGTTCCGACGACGCCAGCGCCGGCTACATCCGCATGAAGCAGGAGAAGGCGACGGCGCTCGGCATCCACAGCCGTCATGTCGGTCTGCCCGACGACGCGACGCAGGCCGACGTGCTCGCCGTCATCACCGACTACAACGCCGACGACGCGATCGACGCCGTGCTCTTCCAGTATCCACCGCCCCCCCAGATCGACTACGAGGCCGCGCTCCTCGCGCTCGACGCCGACAAGGATGTCGACGGGCTGCACCCGGTCAACCTGGGCCGACTCGCGCTCGGAGTCGCGGGCCCGGTGCCCTGCACGCCAGCCGGGATCGAAGCGTTGCTCGCGCACTACGAGGTCCCGGTCGCGGGCCGCCATGTCGTGATCATGGGCCGCGGCATGACCATCGGTCGTCCGCTCTCGATGCTGCTGTCGCAGAAGCGCCCGACGGCCAACGCCGCGGTGACGCTCGTGCACACCGGGGTGAAGAACTGGGCCGACTACACGCGGGCGGCCGACGTCGTCGTCGCCGCCGTCGGCGTGCCCGGAATCGTGCAACCCGAACACGTGCGTCCCGGTGCGGTCGTGGTCGGCGCGGGAGTTCGATACGAGGGGCGCCGGATCCTCCCCGATGTCGACGAGCGCTGCGAGGAGGTCGCGGGCTGGATCACGCCGCGGGTCGGCGGCGTCGGACCGACCACGATCGCGATGCTGTTCAAGAACGCCGTCGACAACGCCGAGCGGCGGCTGGGCGTGTCGTGACGACGACCCCGCCGCCGCCTCCTCCGCCCCCGCCTCCTCCGGAACCGCCTCCTCCGGAGCCGCCGGTGGTCGTGAACTGCGCGCTGTGCGGTTCCGTGTTGGCCGGGCCCGAGACACGCTGCGCCGTTTGCGGTCTGCACCCGGGCCTCGGGCCCGCCGCGCGCAACCCGTTCGACCGGCGCGCCTATCTCGTGTTCGGTGGCGTGTTCGCGATCGCGTATGCACTCGCGCTGCTCATCGTCGCAGTCCGGGGTTGACGCCGTGGTCCTGCTCGCAGAACTGATCCTGCGACACACGCGTCGGCACATGCCGACACGCCGGGTGGCGGTCGGTTCCGCGTACCTGCCGCTGGCCGGTGCAGCCGCGCCCGGAGCGCTGCTCATCGGTGCCGTCGTGCACGAGTTCGCGATCGGCTTCGACGACGAGACGCGCGACGAGCTGCTCGACCTCGCGCGGATCGCGGCGGGTGGGCTCGAGGTTCCGCGGATCGCGCTCCGCCATCGACTCCAGCGCGACACGCACGGGCTCGACCGCTCGCGTCATCGCGTCGAGCAGGAACTCGACCGGGTGGTCGTCGAGCTCGACACGCACGGTGCTGCGCTGCCGCAGGTGCTCGGCACGATCCTGTCGGTCGCGGTCCTGCCGCTTTCGGTGCGCGCGCCAGGCCTGTTCGCGGTGCGCCAGGCGCTGCTCGGTCGGCATCCGTTCGCGTCGCGTCGCGACGTGATCGTTCGGCGGCTCATCGACGGGGTGCCCTACGAAGTGCCATGGGCGTCCGACGCCGCGTGGAAGGTCGGCCGGCCGGCCGCGGAGTCGGTCTGGGCAGGCGTCGGCGCGGAGCGGCGCTGGGCGATGGAGGTGCTCGGGATCGGCGCGCGAGTCTCGCTCGAGCGCGGCGAGGTGAATCGCAGATTCCGACGGCTGCTCCGCGACGCACACCCCGATACGGGCGCTCGTGGCGCGGGAGCGGCGGAGCGGATCGCCGAGCTCACCGAGGCCCGCGAACTGCTGCTCGACCTGCTCGGCGACGTCGAGCCGGCAACGGTCGGCGCACCCGCCGACGCTTCGGCGGCCTCGCACGGCCAGGGCTAGCTTCGAACCGTTTCTTCGAGAGGAGCGTGTCGCATGAAATCGCCCGTTCGTGTCGCCGTCACCGGCGCTGCCGGTCAGATCGGCTACAGCCTGTTGTTCCGGATCGCGAGCGGATCGATGCTCGGTCCCGACCAGCCCGTGATCCTGTCGTTGCTCGAGATCACGCCCGCGCTCGGCGCGCTCGACGGCGTGATGATGGAACTCGAGGATTGCGCGTTTCCGCTGCTCGCAGGGATCGAGGGGACCGACGATGCGAACCGGGCGTTCGCCGGCGCGAACTTCGCGCTGCTCGTCGGGTCGGTGCCGCGCAAGGACGGGATGGAGCGCAGCGACCTGCTGAAGATCAACGGCGGGATCTTCACCACGCAGGGCCAGGCGATCGCGGCCGGTGCGGCCGACGACATCAAGGTGCTCGTCGTCGGCAACCCGGCCAACACGAACTGCCTCATCGCGATGAACAACGCGAAGGGTGTCCCCACCGACCGGTTCACCGCGATGACACGCCTCGACCACAACCGCGCGATTGCCCAGCTCGCGCAGCGCACCGGCACGACCGTCAACGACATCACCAAGATGACGATCTGGGGCAACCACTCCGCGACGCAGTTCCCCGACCTCTACCACGCCGAGGTTGGCGGTAAGAACGCCTACGACCTCGTCGGTGACCACGCCTGGTACGAGGGCTCCTACATCCCGACGGTGCAACAGCGCGGTGCCGCGGTCATCACGGCCCGCGGGCTGTCGTCGGCCGCGTCGGCCGCGAACGCGGCCATCGCCCACATGCGTTCGTGGGCGTTGGGTACCCCGGCCGGCGACTGGGTGAGCATGGGCGTGTGCTCCGACGGGAGCTACGGCGCCGACGCCGGTCTGATCTCGTCGTTTCCCTGCACGACGGCCGACGGCGTGTGGTCGATCGTGCCCGACCTCGAACTCAACGAGTTCGCACGTGCCCGCGTCGACGCCTCGGTCGCCGAGCTGCGCGACGAGCGCGACGCGGTCGCCGCACTCGGTCTCATCTGAGGGGTCTCTGCCACAGTGGGGTCGGTCGGTGGCGCGTGAGCTCGGCGGCGATCGCCGCGGCGGTCGGCGCGGTCGAGGCCGGGATGAGCGCGTCGTGCACGAGCACCGCGAGCACGGCGAGTTGGGTCGTCGTCGCGCGTGCCGCATCGTCGGGGAGCAGGTCGGGGTGCTCGCGCAAGGCGGTGGCCGCGGTTCGGACGGCGTCGTGGCGAGCGCGGTCGGCGTCGGTCGCGTACGAGAACTCCCAAAGTCGTGCTCGCCGGTCGATGTCGGGCTTGTCGTCGGCGACCGCCGACAACCCCGCCGCGGCGAACACCCGGCAGTCGTACGTCCGGCAAGTCCGCGGTCGGTCGTCGTAGATCGAGCACGCACGGTCGCGGAGCATCGGGCAGTGCCCGCGATCGTCGTAACCGAGCAGCACGTGACCGCGCGGCATGCGTGGTGCGGGGAACAGGAGATCGGCCGGAATCCTGGCCAGCGTTGCCGTTTCGTCGGGGGCGATGTGGACGAACTGCGACGACGTGCAGCACGCGGTGCAGCCGTCGCACGCGACATCGGCCGGATTGTCGCCACGGATCGCACCTCGGATCTCGGCGACCCACGACGCGAAGTCGCCGGCAGGGAGCGGCCCCGATGGGTCGGTACCCTCGGGCACGATGTGAGCGTCATCGGACATGGCGTCAGCTTCGTCGGGAAGACGCCGACCGGGCAACGTCTGGGTGGGGGAGACTCGCGAAATGGGTGAGCGACCACCGCTGTCGATCGCCGGAGGTGACGCGGCACGGTTGCGGGCGCGACCGCCGGAGCGAACCCTGGCGTGGTTGCGCCGGGAGCTCGGTGCCGCCGAGGTCGTCGGTGTCGAGGCGCTCCTCGGAGGGTCGTCGTCGGCGATGCATCGGGTCGAACTCGCATACGACGACGGTGCGGTGACCTCGGTCGTGCTCCGCCGTTACGTCGCCGGGCACGTGCTCGCGGAGTCACCGAGCCCGATCGAGCGTGAGGTGCGTGCGCTCGCGCTCCTCGTCGGCTCGCCGATTCCGATGCCGGCCCTGCTCGCCGTGGACGAACACGGGACGATGACCGATGTCGCTGCGGTCGCGATGTCGTGGCTGGACGGGCAACCGGTGTGGGAACCGCGAGCCCGTCGTGGTTGGATCCGCCAGGTCGTGGATCAGATGGCTGCGATCCACGACGTCGCCGTGCCCGCGACCGTGTCGCTCGCGCCGATCGCGCCGTACCGCCAGAAGTCGTGGTCCCTGCCGCGCTGGGTCACCGATCCGACCGTGTGGGAACGAGCCCTCGAGGTCTTCCACGGACCCGTCCCCGAGGTCGACGTCGGCTTCGTGCATCGCGATTTCCACCCGGGCAACCTGTTGTGGCGGCGCGGCGTGCTGACGGGGATCGTCGACTGGCAGGCCGCGGGCGTCGGGCCGGCGGCGATCGACCCCGCACATTGCCGACTCAACCTCTTCTTTTCCGACGCGGCGCTCGCCGACGACCTTCGTGTCGACTGGGAGCGCGCGACCGGATGCACCTTCCACCCGTGGGCCGACATCGTGAGCATCATCGGCACGCTCGACGGGTTGCGCGACCGCCCACCTGGAGCGACCGTCCGCCGCACGCTCGAGACCGCGCTCGGCGAAGCCGTCGCCGAACTCGGCCTCGGCTGACCGACCCTCCGCTTTCGTTGAGCGGTCCGGCGTGTCATACGCGCCGGACCGCTCAACGAAGGGGGGTCGGGGATCCGGAAAGGCGATTCGTCCCGCGAGGCGGCGACCGTAGGCTCGGCGGATGGCGCCCCAGCAGTTCGTCACCGCGTGTCCGCTCGACTGTCCCGACACCTGTTCGGTCACGGTCACGGTCGACGACGGCCGCCTCACCGTGGTCGACGCGGCGCCGGGCAACCCCGTGACCGCAGGCTTCATCTGCCAGAAGGTGAAGCGCCACCCGCAGCGCGTCTACGCACCCGAACGCGTCCTGACGCCGTTGGTACGCACCGGCCCGAAGGGCGCGGGCGAGTTCCGCACCGCCACGTGGGACAAAGCCCTCGATCTGATCGTGGCGCGCCTCACCGAGACGATCGATCGCCACGGACCCGCGGCGGTCGTGCCGTACCTCTACAACTCCTCGACCGGCGCGTCGCAGGGCGCACTCACCGATCGTCTGTTCCGTCGCCTCGGCGCGAGTCGGGTGGACCACACGATCTGTGCGCTCACCAACGCGGTCGCGCGCTACTCGACCTACGGGTCGGTGCCGTCGGCGGATCCGCGCGATGTCGTGCACGCGCGGCACGTGATCGTGTGGGGTGCGAACCCGACGATCTCCAACGTGCACTTCCCGCCGCTCGTCGCTCGGGCGACCAAGGCGGGTGCACGCCTCACGGTCGTCGATCCGCGCGCGACCGGTATCGCCAAACGCGCCGATCGCCACCTCGCGATCCGACCCGGAACCGACGTGGTCCTCGCGTACGCGGTCGCGCGCGAACTCGCGCAGAGCGGCGCGCTCGCGACCGCGTTCCTCGCCGAGCATGTCGAGGGGGTCGAGGCGTTCCTCGGGGCAGCCGAGGAGTGGACACTCGATCGAGCGGCCGCCGAGTGCGGTGTCGCGCCCGACGAGATCCGCTCGTTCGCGGTCGACCTCGCCGAGATCCGCCCGACGTTCCTCCGTGTCGGTTGGGGCCTCGAACGCAACCGCAACGGGGGGAGCGGCTGCGCCGCCGTCTACGCGCTCCCGGCGCTCGCCGGACACTTCGGCGACGCGGGCAGCGGCGTCATGTATTCGCTCTCGGAGGCCACGCCCTACGAACTCGACGCGCGCGACCCCGACACGCCGAAGGAACTCCGTCGTGCGCGCCACGTGAATATGAACACGTTCGGTCGTCTGCTCACCGATCCCGGCGGCGAACCCGCCGTGCACTTCCTCTACGTCGAGGGCAACAACCTCGCGGCCACGAACCCTGCGCAGGTCAGCGTCCTCGAAGGGCTCAGTCGCGACGATCTGTTCACGGTCGTGCACGACCAGGTGCTCACCGACTCGGCTCGCTACGCCGACATCGTGCTGCCCGCCACGACGCATTTCGAGGCGCGCGACGTCGCGGGCAGCTACGGCACCTACACGTTCCAGGAGATGCCGGCGGTGATCGATCGGGTCGGCGAGAGCCGGACGAACAACGAGGTCGCGGCGGCGCTCGCGGCGCGGCTCGGGCTGCCGGCCGACCGGTACGACGCGTCGGAGCCGGCGACGGTCGACGCGGGTGTCACCGACAACGGCGGCGCGCGGGGTGCACGCGAGCTGCGCGGTGCGGGCACGACGGTGCAGTTCCGCGACGTGTTCCCCGGCGGCAAGCTCCAGCTCGCGAACCTGCCCGGCATCGGCGTGCCGCGGTACCAGCGCCTCGACGATCCCTACCCGCTGACGTTG
>SXJQ01000321.1 GCA_005779345.1 Actinomycetota bacterium | reverse complement strand
TCCGAGCGGGAAAGCGCGTCCGCGGACGCGCTCCGAGCGCGTCAGCAGCAGGTCCGGCACCGGCGGGCCGCGGCCTACCGGCCGTCACCGCCCTCGTCGGACTGCTCGGTCCACCGACGCGAGCGTCCCTCAGGTGATCGCGCCCGCCGCGCGCAGCGCTTGCATGCGCTCGTCGTCGTAGCCGAGCGTTTCGCGCAGCACGGTGTCGGTGTGCTGGCCAACCGTCGGGGCCCGGGCCGGCTCGGGGAGTGCCTCGCCCTCGAGCTTCACCGGGAACGGAAGTTGGTCGGCATCGAGATCGGTCGCGGGCAGCCACGGCAGGCGGTGACGGAACTGGGGGTCGTCGGCGATGGTGCGCGTGCTGTTCACCGGCGCGATCGGCGTGTTGACGCGATTGCCGAACTCGAGCCATTCGGCCGATGTCTTGGTCTTGAACACGTCGCGCAGGATCGATCGCAGTTCTGTGTTGCCGCGCGCGTGATCGGCGTACTTGGAGCCGGGCCAGCGCTCGAAGAGGTCGGCACGGTCGATCGCCTCGCAGAAGTTCTTCCAGAAGGCTTGCTCGCTCGCCATGAACAGCACGTGGCCGTCGGCCGACTCGTACATCTGGTAGCGCACTCCCTCCTTCATCCCTGCGGTCCCGGCCGCGCGCCGCTCGTAGTCGTCGCTGCGGTTGCCGGTGACCTCGTGCTCCGGACGGCGGTAGGCCTGCTCGGTCTCGATGCGGTACCAGTCGAAGTACGCGGCCGCGTCGCTCTGGGCGATCTCCATGCAACAACCGTCGCCAGTCGCGCGCGCCCGGATGATCGCGGCGAGGATCCCGAGCGTGCCGAACACCGGCCCGGCGTGAATGCCGACCGAACCGTGCTCGGGGATGTAGCAGAAGCCGTCGTCGTCGTACGCGGGGGGAACCTGGCCCGCCCACGTGTCGTAAGCGATCCCGTGGCTCGGCATGTCCTTGTACGGCCCGGTCGCTCCATAACCCGAGATCGAGCAGAACACGATGCTCGGGTTCACGGCGCGCAGATCGTCGTACCCGAGCCCGCGTCGTGCGAGCGAGCCCGGACGCATCGCTTCGACCACGGCGTCGGCACCGCGCACGAGGTCGCGGTAGACCTCGACACCCTCGGGCGTGCGCAGGTCGAGGACGACGCTGCGCTTCCCGCGGTTGATGTGCAGGTGCAGCAACGAGTTGCCGTTGCCGTCGCGTGGCCCGGTCGCGGCGCCGGGCGGTCCGATGATCGGCCACGTCATCTCGCGGATGTAGTCGCCCGCGGGCGGCTCGACCTTGATGCCCTCGGCGCCGAGGGCGCCGAGGTGGGTGGGGAGCGACGCCGGTCCGAGAAGCGAACTCTCGATGATGCGGACGCCGGCGAGCAGGGCAGGACGCGACACGGGTGCCTCCGGTGCACGAGGGGTTCGCGGCACCCTAACGAAAGCTCTACGGTTCGGGCGTGCCCGGATCCGCCACCCGCCGGCTCCTCGTCGCACGAGGGCGTCTCGTCGGCCTGGCGCGCCCGCGGGCGAGCGATCGGGTCGAGTTCATCGCCGCGGTCCTCGGGAGCCGCGAACTCCACGGCAAATGGGTGGAGCCGCCCGCGACCGCACGCGAATTCCGGGCGTTCGTGCGCCACGGTGCCGGTCGCGATCGGTACGCGCTCCTCGTGAGAGATCGGTCGAACGGGCGGCTGGTCGGCGTCGTCAACGTGGCCAACGTCGTCGGTGGATCGTTCGCGAACGCGACGCTCGGCTACTACGGATTCACGGGCGCTGCGGGCGGTGGACGCATGACCGAGGCCGTTGCACTGGCAGTGGGGTGGTCGTTCGATCGCCTCGGGTTACATCGTCTGGAGGCCAACATCCAGCCCGCGAACGCGCCGTCACGAGCGCTCGTCGAGCGGCTCGGATTCCGTTACGAAGGCCATTCGCCGCGCATGCTGCTCATCGCCGGCGTGTGGCGCGACCACGACCGCTACGCGGTCACTGCCGAGGAGTGGCGGCCGCGGCCGTGACCGTCGTCGGCAGCTCACGGATCGTGCCTGCCACCGGATCGAGTTCGACGACGGCGCCGTCGGCGATCGTCATCGCGTCGCGTACGCCGATGACCGCGGGCAGGTCGAGCTCGCGCGCGATCACCGCGGCGTGCGACACGGTGCCGCCCTCGACGACGACGACCCCGCCGGCGTAGCTCAACACCACGTTGTACGCGGGGGTCGTGAACGGCGTGACGAGCACGTCGCCCGGCTCGAGGCGGAGGATCGCGTCGTTGGGATCGTGCGCGACGACGGCGCGTCCGACGACGGTCCGACTGCCGATCCCCGTACCCTGGAGCCCGGATTCCGCCACTGCCGTCGCGTTCAACTCGCGGAAGATCAAGATCGCCGCAGTCAGCAGCGCCATCGAGCGTGGCAACGCCCCGACCGGTGGGAGCGCCTCCTCGGGTCCGAGGAACGGGGGCGCGGCGAAGCTCGCCAGCGCGGCACGTGCGGCGGCGCGTGCCGCCGCATCGGCGGCGCTCGGCTCGTTGTGCCCGGTGAGGCGCGCGACGAGTTCGTCGACGGTCAGCTCGACGGCGTGCTCGGGGTCGAGGAGTCGGAGTCGCCGACCCGCGGCGAGCATCGCCCGCCGCAGCAACCCGATCGTCCACGCGCCGAGGATCGCCCCGTTGTCGTCGCGCACTCCGTAGGTCGCGCGTGCATCCGCGAGCAGCCGGTCGAACTCGTCGCGCTCCGCGGCCGGGACGCGTGCCCGTAGCGCGACCTCGGCGTCGTCGGGCGGCTCGCTCCGCGGCGGCGGTCGGCGACGCAGGTGGGTTTCGAGATCGGGGAGCTCGCCGTACGTCTTGGCATCGAGGTCGTAGCCCGTCGCCGATCGCCACCGCGTGTCGTCGTCGAGCACGGTGCTGGTCGTGGCGGGCGAATGCCCCGTGAGGAGCGCGAGGAGTTCGCCCGGATCGATCGCCCAGGCGCGGCCGCGGACGAGCAGGATCCCGGTGGGCAGCAGGTCGGTCCCGTGCAACTCGAAGTGCTGTCGGTACCCGGCGATCGCGTTGTCGCGACACTCGCGGAGGTGCTCGGCGAGCGCGGCGGCGTCGAGTTCGTCGACCGCGACCGACTGGAGCGCTCGGTTGCGTCGGATCGCCTCGGGGCGCGTGCGGTCGCGCCATTCGTCGGCCTCGGCGAGCCACCGCCGTTCGTCGATGGCGCGCTCGGCCTGCCGCGCGGCACGGCGCATCGTCGGGATCAGCCGGAAGAACGCGACGGCGACTGCGTGTGGCGGAGCCGGGAGCGCGCGGTCGCCGCCGACCAACGCCTGCGGGCGGATGTACACGTGGCCGTGCACGAGCCGCAACAGGATCGTGCGCAGTGGCAAGCCGTAACGCGCACAGACCGGTGCGTAGCCCTCGACGAAACCGGTCTGCAGGATCGTCTGGTACTCGGGGGTCAGCGGCCGCGGGAAATGGTCGGCGAGGGCCTCCCACCGGCCTGGGCCCGGCGGATCGAATCGCGGGTTCGGCGCGGTCGCGTCGCCCGTCGTCACGTCGTCGAGGTGGTCGCGGGAACCGTCGTCGTGGGCGCCGCGGTGGTCGGGGCCGCGGTCGTCGGCGGGGTCGTGGTGGAACCCGGCGGTGCGGTCGTCGCCGTCGTCGGGCCGTTGGTGGTGGGTGCGAGGCTGCTCGTCGGCGCGGTCGTGGTCGTAGCGGTCGACGGTGGCGACGGATTCGAGGTCCCCGACCCGTCGGCCGGCCCGCGCGGGGTCCCGACCACATAGACGGCGTCGCCACGCGAAACGAGCGACTGGAAGTACTCGGCGATGTGCATCGGCACCCTGGCGCAGCCGTGCGACGCGGGGTAGGTCGGCACCGAGGTGTAGCCGTGCACGGCGATCCCGCCGTTGAAGTACACGGGGTTGTAGAGCGTGCCGAGCTTGCCCTTCTTCCAGCCCGGATACTCCCACTGAACCGAGAACTTGCCCGCAGGGGTGACGGCGTACTGGCAGCCGTCGTCGCCGCCGCAGAAGTGTTCGCCGTTGCCGGTCGACGTCGGTGACATCAGCCGGATCTGGTGATCGACCCACAGGATCAGTACCTGACGGTCGAGGTCGATCTCGATGCGGGTGGGTTCGCGTTCGGGACCGGCGAGCGGATCGGGATAGTGGAACGCCATGAGCGTGAACGCCTCGGCCTGGCCGATGCGACCGTTGCGCGGCATGCCGAACAGCTTCTGGAGCGCTTCGACTGCGGAGCGGGTCTTGCTGTCGTACACGCCGTCGACGGGACCCGGGTCGAAGTGGAGCACCGACAGCCACTCCTCGTAGCTGCGCACGTCGTCGCCGCGCGAACCGGGGCCGAGGCCCTGGCCGGTGATCGCGGGCAGGACCACGAACGGCGGGTCGGCCATCACCGGGATCGTCGTGGTCGTGGGGGCGACTGTGGTCGTCGACGCCGGGCGGTCGGCGGTGCTGGTCGTGAGCGGCGCGGTCGTCGCGGACGACAGCGGCGTCGCGATGGCCGACGGTTGGTCGTTGCCGACGAGCACGGCGCCCACCGCGGCGGACGCCCCGAGGATCACCACGACGACTGCGATGGCGGCGATGCGACGGACCTTGCGCGACCGAGCGCGTTCGCGTCGACCGGGCCTGCGGGGAGCGTCGGGGAGGATGGTCGCGATGAGTCAGAGGCTAGCGAGCCCGACCCTTGCGACGATGCCGCGGTTCAGCCGGCGGGGGCTGCGGCCTGTTCGGCTTCGATGAGCTGACGCAACTCGTCGTCGACACGCAACGCGGCAAGGCGGAGGTCGAGCAAGAAGTCGAGCATCTCGGTTCCCGACACGAGATCACGGGACGCGAAACGCTCGAGTGCTTCGTCGATCAAACCCACGAACTCGTCGGTGTGCATCGGCCCTCCCGCCGTCGACTCGGTCATCACGCTACCGGTTCATCGGCCGCGAATGCCATCAGGTTTCGAATTCTGGAGCGAGGCTCCCAGGTTCTCGGGGCAACGTTGCCAAGGTTCCAGCGACGTTGCACAAGGTCGACGGCCCCACGCGGCATTCCGCGGCGTGACGGGCGTCACTCGCCGGCGGCGGCGATCTCGTCGAGGCCCTGCTGGAGGGTGTTCCACGAGAGGGTCGCGCACTTGATCCGCACCGGGAACTTCACCACTCCCTGGAGCGCCTCGAGGTCGCCGAGCCGGACACCTTCGAGGTCGGCGGCGAGATCGGAGCCGTCGCCCTCGCCCTCGAGGCGCGTCTCGTGGATCGACATGAGCGCCTTGAAGGCACGAATGAGTCGCCGCGCCTCGTCGACCGTCTGGCCCTTCACCGCCGCGCTCATCATCGACGTGCTTGCTTGGCTGATCGAACAGCCTTGGCCCTGAATCTTGATGTCGCGCACGATCGCCGTGTCGGGATCGACGTCGAGGAACACGGTGACCTCGTCGCCGCAGAGCGGGTTGAAGCCCTCGCTGCGATGCGCGGGCGGGACCGGCAGCTCGCCCCGGTTCCGCGGCGAGCGGTAGTGATCCAGGATCACTTCTCGGTACAGGTCTTCGAGGTTCGATGACATGATCGGCAGATCCTAAACCCGGTCAGATCCGGAAGAAGGCCTCGGCTGCGACCAACGCGGCGACGAGCGCGTCGACCTCGGCCTCGGTGTTGTAGACGTAGAAGCTCGCCCGGCTCGTGGCCGGAACGCCGAGTCGCCGCATCAAAGGCTTGGCGCAGTGATGACCGGCCCGGACGCAGACGCCGCGCTGGTCGAGGACCTGGCTGATGTCGTGAGCGTGGATGTCGTCGAACAGGAACGAGATCGCGCCGCCGCGGATCGACACGTCGCGCGGTCCGTAGATGTGGATCGCGTCGCCGAAACGCTCGGTGAGCGCGTCGAGCGCGTAGCGCGTGAGGCGCTCCTCGTGATCGCGGACCTCGGTCATCCCGAGCGCTGCGAGGTAGTCGATCGCGGCACCCCATCCGATCGCCTCGACGATCGCAGGGGTCCCCGCCTCGAACTTCCACGGGAGTTCGTTCGTCGTGAAACCGTCGAGGCGAACGTCGCGGATCATCTCGCCGCCGCCGAGGAACGGTGGCATCGCGTCGAGGATCTCCTCGCGCGCGCAGAGTGCGCCGATTCCCGACGGCCCGAGCATCTTGTGCGCCGAGAACGCGACGAAGTCGGCGTCCCACTCGACGATGTCGGTCGCGACGTGCGGCACGTACTGGCACGCGTCGACGAGCAGCAGCGCGTCGTGCGCGTGTGCGGCATCGGCGAGGGGTCGGATGTCGTTGATCGTTCCGAGCACGTTGGACATCGCGGTGACGGCGAGCAGCCGCGCGCCGCGCAGCAGTTCGTCGAGCGTCGACAGGTCGAGGCGGAAGTCGTCGGTCATCGGGATCCAGCGCAACTCGATGTCTCGCTCTTCGGCCAGCATCTGCCAGGGCCCGATGTTCGCGTGGTGCTCCATGTGGCTCAGCACGACGGCGTCGCCCGCCTGCAGGTTCGCGCGGCCCCACGAGTATGCGACGAGGTTGATCGCTTCGGTCGCGTTGCGGACGAACACGAGCTCCCGGCTCGAGCGCGCGCCGACGAACCGGGTGACCTTGGCACGAGCGGCCTCGAACGCGGCGGTCGACTCCTCGGCCATCTGGTAGACGCCGCGGTGCACGTTCGCGTAGTAGCACCGGTAGGCGTCGTCCATCGCGCGCAGGACCGACTCGGGCTTCTGGCTCGACGCCGCCGAATCCAGGTACACGACGCGTTGGCCCCTGATCTCGCGGGCGAGCGCGGGGAAGTCGCGACGGATGCGCTCGACATCGAGGGGCATGGCGTCGAGGTTCATGGGCAGGTCACCTTGCTGCGGAACGTGTCGAAACCCTCGGCTTCCACGATACGAGCGAGGTCGGGCCCGCCGGTCTCGACGATGCGCCCGTCGACGAGGACATGCACGACGTCGGGGGCGAGATGGTCGAGGATTCGGTGGTAGTGCGTGATCAGCACGATGCCGAGTTGGGGCCGTTCGGCGCGGATGGTCGCGATGCCGTCGGCGACCGCCTTGAGCGCGTCGATGTCGAGTCCGCTGTCGGTCTCGTCGAGCACGGCGACCTCGGGTTGGAGCAACGCCATCTGCAACAACTCGTTGCGCTTGCGTTCGCCGCCCGAGAAGCCCTCGTTCAGGTAGCGCTCCGTGAAGCGACCGTCCATGCCGAGGCGCTTGGTCCACTCGAGGACCTCGAGGCGCACCTCGAGCACCGAGTAGTTCTCGATCCCGCGGCGGGCGGCGATCGCCTGACGCATGAAGTTGAGCACCGAGACGCCGGGGATCTCCTCGGGGTGCTGGAAGCCGAGGAACAGGCCGCGCGCGGCCCGGGCGTCGGGTCCGAGATCGGTGATGTCCTCGCCGAGCAGCAGAATCCGCCCGGCGGTGACCTCGTAGACCGGGTTGCCGAGCAGGACATTGGCGAGCGTGCTCTTGCCCGATCCGTTCGGCCCCATGAGGGCGTGGACCTCGCCGTTGGGCACCGACAACGTGACGCCGCGCAGGATCTCGCGGCCCTCGACCGACGCATGGAGATCGTGGATCTCGAGCGCTGCTGCCAGGGGCATGCCAGGGGAGGCGATCGTGTCGGACGGACAGGCGTTCACGCCACTCATGCTAATTCCACTATCCACGTAGTGAAAATCCAGGCGCTCGGCCGCCTGCTCGAAGGCGCCCGCGCCGGCCCGGGGATTGGCGGCAGTGGTTCGGGTGCCAGGTCGTAGGCGTTCGAGCATGTTCGATCGGATCGCTGTGGACCACCGGATCATGGGCGGGGTGCCTTGCATTGCCGGGACGCGGATCCCCGTGGCGACCGTTGTGTCGATGGTGGCTGAGGGCATGACCGTTGACCGCATCGTCGGCGACTTCCCGCAGGTCGACGCCGAAGGTGTGCGTCAGGCGTTGTTGTTCGCGGCTGAGGCAGTACGTGAGCGGGAGCTGCCGTTGCGCGATTCGGCGTGAGGCTCTTGGTCGACGAGGTCGCCATGGCGGCGGCGGCAAGGTCACGAGCCGAGGGAGCAGGTCGCCGCGATCCAGTCCGCCCTCGAAGTCGTTGGCGACGATCTCGCGTCGGGAGCAATCGTGGTCGTGACCGACACGCGCGAGCTGAGGGTCGCATCGCGCTCTTCCGAGCGCGGTCGACGAGGTCGACCCGCCGCTCGACCGCTGGCCCGGAATGCTCGCTGAGATGAACCGGTCAGGGTCGCCCCGCCGGGCCGGAGAGCGAGACGGCGAAGTCGCCGGCGGGGTCGGTCCACCAGCCGCGGAGTTCGAGCCCGGCGGCGGTGAGTTCGTCTGTGAGGCCGGCCCGCCGGAATTTGGCGCTGACCTCGGTCCGGAGTTCCTCGCCCGTCGCGAACGCGACCTCGAGGCCGACCTCGGCGATCCGGACCGTCATCGGCATGGTGGCCCGCAGGCGCATCTCGATCCATTCGGCGTCGGGGTCGAAGCGAGCGACATGGTCGAAGCGGTCGGGCTCGAAGTCGGCGCCGAGCTCGCGGTTGATCACGTGCAACACGTTGCGGTTGAACGCGGCGGTGACGCCGGCGCGGTCGTCGTAGGCGCGTTCGAGACGATCGACGTCTTTCACGAGGTCGACGCCGAGCAGGAACGAGTCGGCGGGCCCGAGGCCGGTCGCGATCGCGGCGAGGAATCGCGCCCGTTGGTCGGGGAGCAGGTTGCCGACGGTGCCGCCGAGGAACGCGATGCACCGCCGGCCGCCACGGGGCAGCGCGCCGAGGTGTCGCTCGAAGTCGCCCACGACGGCATGCACCGCGATGCCGGGGTACTCGACCCGGATCGCTTCGGCCGCGTCGCGCAGTGTCCGTTCGCTCACGTCGAACGGGACGAACCTCGCGAGTGTGCCGCGCCGCTGCAGCGCGTCGAGGAGCAGCCTCGTCTTCTCCGAGGTGCCCGAACCGAGTTCGACGAGTGTGTCGGCGTTGGTCGCGGCTGCGATGTCGTCGCCGTGCACGTCGAGGATCTGCCGTTCGCAGCGCGTCGGGTAGTACTCGTCGAGCCGTGTGATCTCCTCGAACAGCGCCGAGCCGCGGTCGTCGTAGAACCACTTCGGCGGGAGGGTCTTGGGCGAGGCAGTCAGACCGGAGCGAACGTCGGCGCGCAACGCGGCGGCCGCCTCGGCGGCGCGGAGGTGGACGTCGACGACCGTTGCCGGCTGCGAGACCCTCATGAGTCGGGCCTCATGAGTCGGAAGCGAGTCGGAGACCACCGAACACCCAGCGGGCCGCAGGCGGGAAGAAGTTGCGGTAGATCGGCCGCACGTGGCCGCGGGGGGTGATCGCGGCGCCGCCGCGCAACACCCTCTGCCCGCTCCTG
>SXJQ01000320.1 GCA_005779345.1 Actinomycetota bacterium | reverse complement strand
GAACGGCGTGACGAGGTAGTCGTCGGCGCCGGTGTCGAGCGCTTCGGCTTCGTCGAGGTCGCCGTCCTTGGCCGTGAGCATCAGGATCGGCGTCCAGTTCCCCGCGGCGCGCAGATCCGCACAGACGCGATACCCGTTCCGGCCGGGCAGCATGATGTCGAGGATGATCAAGTCGTGGCTGCCTTCGGACGCACGCCAGAACCCGTCGTCGCCGTCGCGTGAGGTCTCGACCGTGAAACCCTCGGCCTCGAGTCCGCGCTGGACGGCCGTCGCGATCTTGAGATCGTCTTCGACGAGCAGCAACTTCATCGCCTCACCCCGGCGCTCATTCTGACGCGCCCACCCGAATGCGAGCTGAATCGTCTCGCATGCTGCTGTTCGCCGCCTCGGAGTGGCGGTAGGTTCTGACACGGTAGATGCCAATTCGCGGCGCTCCCGAAGGCCTGCGGCGAGAGGATGGCCATGCAACTCGAGGTGGATCGCGGCGACCTGCATCGGACCCGAGTCACCGATCACGAAGCGCGTGCGTTGCCGGCCGGAGGCGCGCGCCTGCGGATCGATTCCTTCGCGCTGACGTCGAACAACGTCACCTACGCCGCGTTCGGCGACGCGCTCGGGTACTGGAACTTCTTCGCCGCCACCGAGGGCTCCGACGGCACCCGCTGGGGATGCATCCCGGTGTGGGGCTTCGCCGAGGTCGTCGAGTCCGACGTCGCCGACGTCGCCGTCGGTCGTCGCGTCTACGGGTTCTGGCCGATGGCGACCGAACTCGTGGTCGAACCGGGCCGTTGCGATGCCCGCGGCTTCCACGACCTCGCCGCGCATCGCCGTCCGATGGCATCCGCGTACAACCGCTATCTGTTCGTCGACGCGGACCCGGTCCACGACGCCGATCGCGAAGCTCAGCACATGGTCTTGTGGCCGTTGTTCTTCACGTCGTTCCTCATCGACGACTTCCTCGGCGATGCCGGCTGCTTCGGCGCGACGACCGTGATCGTGTCGAGCGCGTCGAGCAAGACCGCCATCGCGGCGGCCTGGCTGCTCGCCGAGCGCGATGGTGTGCGGGTCGTCGGGCTGACCTCGCAGCGCAATCGCGAGTTCGTCGCGTCGCTCGGTTGTTACGACGTGGCGGCGACCTCCGACGAGGTGGCGACGTTGGCCGAGACCGACGCGGTCTTCATCGACGTTGCCGGGAACGCCGATGTGCGCGGTGCGGTGCACGCGCGGCTCGGCGATCGGTTGCGCTCCAGCATGATCGTGGGGGGCACACACTGGAACCACGAGGCGGTGTCCGTTGCACCGCCCGTCGGCCCGCGCCCGCAGTTCTTCTTCGCGCCGGCACAGAGCGCCAAGCGGACGCAAGATTGGGGCCAGGCACGGCTCGACGAACGGGTCGGGGCCGCGTGGCGTCGGTTCTCGCGCTGGACCGACGGCTGGCTGCACTTCGACACGGCGTCGGGGTTCGCCGCGGTCGAGCGCGCCTACCTCGACCACCTCGACGGTCGCCTCGACCCGCGAACGGCGTCGGTCTGCGCGCTCAGGCGCGCTTCCGGTTTCGCTGTTGCGAGCGAACCCGGATGACCGGCGATCCGGCGGCCGGCGCGGCAGACGCGGCCGATGGGCGGACCGCCCGGCGCGACCGCAACCGGATCGCCGTGCTCGACGCGGTACTCGCCTTGTTCGCCGAAGACGACCTCGACCCGTCGCCCGACCAAGTAGCGCGGCGTTCCGGCGTCTCGCTGCGCTCGGTGTATCGCTATGTCGCTGATCGCGACGACCTCGCGCGCGCCGCGATCCAACGTCACCTCGAGACGGTCGGGCCACGCTTCGAGGTCGACGACCTCGGCCGCGGGCCGCTCGACGGTCGGATCGCGCGATTCGTCGCGACGCGTGTCGGGCTCTTCGAGACGATCGGCGCGACGGCGCGCGCCGCTCGTCGGCGGGCCCCCGACAGCGCGATCATCCGCGACCAACTCGACGAGGGCCGCCGCCTCCTGCGCGAACAGCTCGAAGCGCACTTCGCTCCCGAACTCGATCCGTTGCCCGCGAGTGTTCGTCGCGCGGTCGTGGCAGCCGCGGATGCGTTGACCCAGATCGAGACGATCGACTTCTTCCGGCGCGAGCGCGGCTTTTCGCCCGCGCAGACGCGCGAGGCACTGACGATCGCGCTCCGAGCGCTCCTGATCCGAAAGTATTGACAGCATGGCTGCCAGTAGTTACCCTGGCCGGGCCTGGCGCCGCCGCGACGAGTTCGTCCGAGAGGACCGACCATGACCGACTTCCACAACCCCGAGGGATTCGCGGGCACGATCGGCCGCACCCTCGCCGACTCGACACCGGCCTGGCTCGAGCCGAGGCATCCCGGCGAGACGGCACCGAATGTCGTGGTGGTCCTGCTCGACGACCTCGGGTTCTCGCACTTCGGTTGCTTCGGTTCGACGATCGACACTCCCAACATCGACGGCCTCGCCGCGGGCGGCCTCCGCTACACGAACTTCCACGTCACGCCGCTGTGCTCGCCGACGCGCGCGGCGTTGCTCACGGGACGGAATCACCATGAAGTCGGCATGCGCTCGGTGTCGAACTTCAGCACCGGCTTCCCGAACATGCGGGGTCAGGTGTCGAACCACGCTGCGACCATGGCCGAGGTGTTGCGCGACGAGGGCTACGCGACGTTCGCGCTCGGCAAGTGGCACCTGTGTCAGATGGAGAACGCGTCGGCGGCCGGGCCGTTCGATCAATGGCCGTGCCAGCGCGGTTTCGACCGCTTCTACGGGTTCCTCGACGGCGAGACCGACCAGTTCCACCCCGAACTCGTCTACGACAACCACTCGGTCGATCCCCCCAAAGGGGTCGCCGACGGCTACCACCTCAGCGAGGATCTCGTCGACCACGCGATCGGGTTCGTGCACGACACGAAGTCGATCCGCCCGGATCGCCCATTCTTCATGTACCTCGCGTTCGGTGCGACCCACGCGCCGCACCAGGCCCCCGACGAATACCTCGCGAAGTACCGCGGGCGATTCGATCAAGGCTGGGACGCGATCCGCGACGAGTGGTTCGCCCGCCAGCTCGAGCTCGGGGTCATCCCGGCCGAGACGCAGCTCGCACCGCGCAACCCGGGCGTGGACGCCTGGGACGACCTCCCCGCGAACCACCGCCTCCTCGCCGCTCGGCTGCAAGAGGCCTTCGCCGCGTTCCTCGACCACACCGACGCGCAGATCGGCCGACTCATCGACGCGCTCGCGCATCTCGATCAGCTCGACAACACCGTCATCGTGCTGCTCTCCGACAACGGGGCGAGCCAGGAGGGCGGACCATTCGGGGTGCTCCACGAGTGGAAGTACTTCAACTTCATCCTGGAGACACCGGACGAGGCGATCCATCGGCTCGACGACATCGGTGGACCGAACAGCCACACGAACTACCCGTGGGGGTGGTCACAAGCCGGGAACACCCCGTTCAAATGGTACAAGCAGAACACCCACGAGGGCGGTGTCCACGTCCCGCTCGTGATCCACTGGCCGGAGCGAATCACCGATCGCGGCGGGCTGCGCGACCAGTTCCACCATGTCAACGATCTCGCACCAACGATCTACGAAGCGCTCGGGGTCGTCGCGCCCGAGGTGTATCGCGGCTTCGAGCAACTGCCGATCACCGGAACGTCGATGCTCTATTCGCTCGACGACGCGGCGGCCCCGACCCGCAAGGACGTGCAGTACTTCGAGATGATGGGGCACCGCGGCATCACCGCCGACGGGTGGAAGCTCGTGACGCGTCACCAGGCCGGCGTTCCCTTCGACGACGACACCTGGGAGCTGTACCACCTCGAGCACGACCGCTCGGAGTGCAACGACCTCGCCGCGGCGATGCCCGACAAGGTGGCCGAACTCGCCGAGCGATGGTGGCGCGAGGCCGCGGCACACAACGTGCTTCCTCTCGACGACCGCACGATCGAGTTGTTCGGTGCGCGGTTCCAGGCGCGCACACCGCACGCCGAGGACCGGCACTACACCTACCGTCCCCCGATGGCGCCGATGCCCGCGCAGGTGGGCGCCGCGATCGGCGGCCGGAGCTGGGACCTCGACGCGCAGATCGAACGGCCCGCCGGCGCGGGCGGTGTGATCTACGCGACCGGCACCGCCAACTCGGGTCTGTCGCTGTTCGTCCAGGGCGACCGGCTGGTGTTCGACTACAACTGCTTCGGCGAGCACCAGATCGTCGAGTCGACGCGGGAGGTCCCGACGGGATCCTCGGTGGTCGGAGTGCGCTTCCGTCGTGCCGGAAGAGGTGGCGGCAACGGGGGACATGCCGTGCTCGTGATCGACGGCGCGGAGTGCGGCACCCTCGACGTCGCGTTCGCGATGCGCATCATCTCGAGCCTCGGACCGAGCGTCGGGTACGACCACGGCTCGCCGGTGAGCAATCGTTACGTGGATGCGTTCCCATTCGAAGGCACGCTCGACAGGGTCGAAATCCAACTCGTCTCGGAGTCGCGCTCCGACGCCGCGGCGAACGCCGTGGCCGACGAACGTGCCGCCATGGGCCGGCAGTAGGGCCGGCGCGTGGCGACGGTACGGCGAGAGGTCATCATCGACCGCAACGCCGACGACGTGTGGCGTCGCGTCGGTGATCCGGCAGCGATCCACGAGTGGTTCCCCGGGATGGTCGCCTCCGACGTCGACGGGACGCGCCGCACCATCACGACCGCGACCGGTCTCCCGATGCCCGAGGAGATCGTGACGATCGATCCCGTCGCGCGCCGGTTCCAATACCGTCTCGACGTCCCGATCGTGCGGGACCATCTCGGGACGATCGACGTGTTCGACCTCGGCGACGGTCGCAGCCTCGTGGCGTACGCGACCGACTGCGAGCCCCCGGCGATGGCGCTGATCATCGGAGGCGCGACGGGTGCGGCGCTCGTGGAACTCCGCCGCCAGCTCGAATCCGAACCGCGCCCGCACGACGCAAGGAGTGCATGACGATGGGCCGCAAGATCTTGTTCGTGACGACCGATCAACAGCGTTACGACACGCTCGGCTGCAACGGAGGCGCTCTCGCGCGGACCCCGGTCGTCGACGGGCTCGCGGCCGACGGCATCCGCTACGAACGCGCGGTGCCCCAGTCGGTGGTGTGCATGCCGTCGCGTTCCACCATCCTCACCGGTCAATACCCGAGCACCCACGGCGTCTGGATGAACGGCGTCCCGCTCCCGGTCGACGCGCCGTCGGTGGCAGCGGAACTCCAGCGCAGCGGGTACCGGACCGCGCTGATCGGCAAGGCGCACTTCGAGCCGTTCATGGATCCGTTCGGTCGCTTCACCGAGAACATGCTCGCCCGGTCGGGTGAACCGACCGCGACCCGTGCGTGGGCCGACGGCTCCGTCGGTCCGCACCGCGGTTTCGACCACCTCGAGTTCGCGACCCACGGCGCGGCCGGCATGCTCCACTACGCGCAATGGCTCGCACGCGAACACCCCGAAGCGATCGGGATGTACTACTCCGCGATCGACGCGTCGTTCAACGTGAATGCTGCGGGCGGGGGCGCGACCGGCGCGCCGCAGGTGCACGACAACCCGGTGCTGCGCGATTGGTATCACACCGAATGGGTTGCCGACCGGACGATCGACTGGCTCGACTCGCTCGCGGCCGACGACGACTGGTTCTGCTGGATGAGCTTCCCCGATCCGCACCACCCATGGGATCCGCCGGCTTCCGAACTCGGCCGCGTCGATTGGCGCGACGTGCCGCTCCCGGCCGGTTACCCGGTCTATCGATCCGAGCGCGAACGAATTCTCGACGACAAACCGCGCCATTGGCGCATGTGGTACGACGGGACGCTCGTGTCGAACTACGAGGCGCCGCGCGACTGGGTCCCCGCGACCCTCACCGACGACCAGGTGCGCGAGGTCAACGCGCGGAACGCGATCGAGTGCGAACTGATCGACGAAGCGCTCGGACGCGTCGTCGCAGCGATCGAGCGTCGCGGCTGGACCGACGACGTCGACATCGTGTTCACGACGGATCACGGCGAGCTCCAGGGAGACTTCGGACTGCTCTTCAAGGGCCCGTATCACGTCGACGGGCTCATGCGGCTCCCGCTCGTGTGGCGGCCAGCGCCGAGCGCGAACGTGGCGCCTGCGGTCGTGACGGCGCCCGTCGGACTGGTCGACCTCGCGCCGACGTTCGGTGCGATCGCGGGCCTGGAGCCGTGCGCGTGGATGCAGGGCAAACCCCTCCCGCTCGACGATGCCGACGCCGCGCGGCGCGGTTTCGAGCGTGCGCTCACGGAGTGGGACAGCGAGTTGTTCGGCGTCGCCGTGTACCTCCGCACGATCACCCGAGACGGTTGGGTCTGTACCGCGTACCGGCCCGGGCACGTCCACGACGGCACCGAGGGCGAGCTGTACGACCTCGGCGAAGACCCGCTCCAGCAGCGCAATCTCTGGGACGAGCCGAGCCACGCCGGGCGCCGTGCCGACCTGCTCGCCGACCTCTGGGACCATCAACCCCGACGCCACGAACCTCGGCTCGCGCTCGAGGCCCCCGTATGACGGTGACGGCACCGGGATATTGGCCGAGCCCCTGGCCGGGCGAAGACGGCGGGCCGCGACGGAGCCAGACCTCCGACCGCGACTTCGGTGGCGATGCCGCGGGCGCGACGATGGCCGTGACGTCGCGCGAGGCCATCGCCACGACGATGGTCGTGCTCCGAGCGCCGGGGGAGGTGTACGCGCTACGCCACACCGCGGGCCCGGACGCGATCGCTTGGGTCGAGCGCCTCGATCCGGTGTCGCTCGCCACGGTCGCGCGTTCTGCCGATCTGGCGGGCGGGCCGACCTGGCCGGGTGGTCTCGCGGCGCACGCCAACGGCTCGCTCTACGTCGTGTTCGGCGCGCACGCACATCGACTCGATGCCGACCTCGAGGTCGTGGCGACGCGCCGCCTGCCGCGGGTGAAGCCGTACAACAGCTTCGTGATCCTCCCCGACGGCCACCTCGCGACCAAGGATTTCGGCGGGATCCTCCCCGGAGCGGATCCCGCCGGCCACGTCGACGAACCCACCGAGTTGTTGATCCTCGAACCCGAACGCCTCGAGATCGTCGCGCGGGTGGTGATGCCGGAACCTTCGATCGCGCGGTTGTCGGCCCACGGCGCCACCGTCTACGTCGTCGGCACCGAGACGCTCCACCGTGCCCGCTGGGACGGCGCGCGACTGGCGATCGATACCGGGTTCGCCGGTCGCTACCGCACGGTCGAGGGTCAGACCTACGGATGGGACGCTGCGATCGCGCTCGGTGCCGCCTGGTTCCTCGACAACGGCTTCGGCAGCGAGCGGTACGTCGGCACGTTCCGCGGTCAGGGCGTCAACGTCGCGCCACTCCACCTGGTGCGCGTCGACTTGGCGACCGGTGTGGCGACGCTCACAGAGATCTGCGGACTTCCCGGCGGTGTGGTCGCGAACCCGCCGATCGTCGACGAGCAGCGGCGGATCGTGGTCGGCTACGACAGCGGCAACGGGGTGATCGCGGCCTTCGATGTCGGGGACGACGGATCGACGACCCCGCTGTGGCGGCGCGACCAGAACCACGCCTGCCATCCGTTGCTCTTCGCAGCCTCGGGTTCCTTGGTGACCACCGATCACGACGCGGCGCGGATGATGGATCAGATCGTGGTGCTCGACATCGAGTCGGGCGCGGAACGGATGCGCATCGACTCGGACAGCCCGGTGCAGTCCGTCGTGTTCCCGGCGGTCGGGTGGGACGCCGACTTCTACTACTGCTCGTTCGCCACGATCGCGCGAGTTGCCGCGTGCCGATCGGCCGATGAACCGATCGGCCGATGAACCGATCGGCCGATGAACCGATCGGCCGATGAACGATGAGCCGATGAACCGATCGGGCCGAAAGGCCCTGGAGTCGGCGCGCGGCGACCGGCACGATCGGCGACGTGGGTGACGCGGTGATTCCCGAGCCCGGCGCTGTCGGTCATCCGGACGCCGTCGGTGATCCGAGTGAGCCTGGCGCGTTCGACGCGAGGCTGCCGCCGGCGATGGCGCGGCGGGCCGAGGCGGCGGGCGTGTCCAAGGCGGCCCAGCCGGCACTGTCGATGTTCGTGCTCGCGCTCCTCGGCGGGGCCTTCATCGCGTTCGGGGCGCTGTTCTTCACGGTCGCGACCACTCCGGGGCCCGACGCGGCGCTCCCCTACGGTGCGGCACAGGTGCTCGGCGGTGTGGTGTTCTCGGTCGGTCTCGTGCTCGTCGTGGTCGGCGGTGCCGAGTTGTTCACCGGCAACAACCTCGTCGTCATGGCGTGGGCCGGCCGGCGGATCTCGACGCGCGCATTGCTGCGCAACTGGGCGATCGTCTACGCCGGCAACATCGCCGCGGCGATCGCGGTCGCCTGGGTGGTGCACCTCTCGGGTCATCTCGATGGAGCCGCGGGCGCGGTCGGGGTCCGGGCGACGACGATCGCCACGAGCAAGCTGTCGCGCGGTTTCGGGCAGGAGGTGCTGCTCGGTGTGCTCGCGAACGTGCTCGTCTGCCTCGCGGTGTGGATGTGCTTCGCGGCGCGCACCGTGGTCGACAAGGTGCTCGCGATCATGCTGCCGGTGTCGGCGTTCGTGGCAGCGGGATTCGAGCACAGCATCGCCAACGCCTATCTGATCCCGGTCGCGTTGTTCCGCGGCGACGACGGTGGCAGCCTGACCTGGCGACGGTTCGTGACCCACAACCTCGTGCCGGTGACCATCGGCAACGTGATCGGCGGCGCCGTGCTCGTCGGCCTCGTCTACTGGTTCGTGTACCTGCGGACCGACCGATCGACCCGCTGACCGCCATCGGCGGGTCCGGCACCGCCCGAGAGTGCTTGCATCAACGTCACGACGTGATCGTCGCGGACGATGGTGGCCAGGTCACGAACCATGTCGTCATCGACGAAGATCCGCATGTGGCGACGGAGCCGGCCCTGCTCATCGACGACACGGAACCGGATCCCGGGGAACTGTCGATCGAGATCGTGCAACACTTCGTCGAGCGTGGTTCCATGCGCGACGACGGCCGACGCGCCGGTCGTGTACGAGCGCAACGGGGTCGGGATCGCGACCTTCACGAACTCGACGGGTCGCCCGAGGCGCCCGAGGTGCCCGATGCGCCTGGGGCGGGCCGTGCCAACTCGACGGAGTAGATCTCGGGCAGGTGCCGCGCGATGCACTCCCAACCGTTGCCCTCGTCGCGACTCGCCCAGACCTCACCGCTCGTCGTACCGAAGTACACGCCGACGGTCGCTTCGTCGTCGACCGTCATCGCCTGACGCTTCACCGTGAACCAGGCACGGTCGGGCAGGCCGGTGTCGCCACGGGTCCACGTGTCGCCCGCATCGCGGGTGACGTAGACCGCCGGCCGACCATCGGGGCTCGTGCGCGGCCAGACATCGCTGCCGTCCATCGGGAACACCCACGCGGTGTCGGGATCGCGCGGGTGCAACTCGATCGGGAAGCCGATGTCGCCGACCTCGGCGGGGAGCTGCTCACCGATGCGGATCCACCGACCCTCGGCGCGCTCCATCCGGTAGACGCCGCAATGGTTCTGCTGGTAGAGCCGGTCGGGTCGGAGCGGGTGGAGGCGCACACAGTGCGGATCGTGACCGAACTCGGGCTCGAGTTCGACCATGAAGGCGGCTTCGCAGCCGGCGTTCAACGGCCGCCAGTCGCTGCCGCCGTCGGTCGACTCGAACACGCCGCCCGACGACAACCCGATGTAGAGGTGGTCGGGATCGCGCGGATCGATGTTGATGGAATGGAGCATCGATCCGTCGGGCGTGTTCTGCTCGGGCCACTCCGCCCACGTCGCCCAGAGCGGGTGATCGTTCCAGCCGTCGACGGGGTCCCAGGTGTCGCCACCGTCCGCGCTTCGGAACAGCCCTTGCGGTGAGCCACCCGCGTACCAGACGCCGGGTTGTTCACGATGGCCGGGACTCAGCCAGAAGACGGAGTTCACGCTGCGCCCGAGCGGATCGCCGGCGCGGAACGCCGGAGGTCGCGATGCCTCGGCCCACGTCCTGCCGAGATCGTCGGAGTGGAACACCGTCGGTCCGAGGTGACCGGTGCTCGCCGCGAGCAGCAGGCGTCGGCCGTCGCGCGGATCGACGACGGCGTGTTGGGCGATGTGTCCGAGGAAGTGCGGCGGGCCGATCTCCCACGCGGTGCGAGTGTCGTCGCCGGTGACGACGAACAAGCCCTTGCGGGTTCCGACGAGCAGGACGGGTCCGGGCGCGCCGACCATGGCGTTCCTCCTGGCTCGATGTCCGGTGCGCCGCAGATCATCGCGCGCCCACGGTTCGGGCGCGCCAGGGTTCGGGCCCGCCACGGTTCGGGCGCGCCAGGGTTCGGGCGCGCCAGGGTTCGGGCGCGCCAGGGCGCGTGCGAGACTCCTCCGATGGAGCCGAGCGCGCCGCGTCGTCCCGCGGTCGGCCTGCCCTTGCGGATCGCACTCGGTGCGGTGTCGGGGGTGCTCGCGGGTCTCGCCGCCTACGTGTTCCTCGAGGGCCTCGATCGGGTCACGCGGATCCGCCTCGACCACGGTGGGCTGGTCTGGTTCCTGCCCGCCGCCGGCCTCGGCCTCGGCCTCGCGTTCCACCACTTCGGCGGTCGTGCCGTGCACGGCAGCGCGCTGCTCGTCGACGAGATCCACACGCCCACGGAGTGGATTCCGCGCCGGCTCGCACCATTGGTGCTCCTCGGGACGTGGGTGACCCACCTGTTCGGCGGTTCCGCGGGCCGCGAAGGCACCGCGGTGCAGATGTCGGGTGGCCTCACCGACCGCGTCTCGCGCGTGTTGCGTCTCGACGACGACGACCGGCGCACACTCCTCGTCGCCGCGCTCGCGGGCGGCTTCGGCGCGGTGTTCGGGGTGCCCGTTGCCGGTGTGGTCTTCGCACTCGAGGTGCAGTCGCTGGGCCGCCACCGGTGGGGCTCGATCCTGCCCGCAGCCGCGGCCGCGTTCGTCGGCGACGCGGTCGTCGCAGCGCTCGGTTACGACCACCCTCGTCACGAGCACCTCATCGTCGACCTCGATGCAGCGTTGCTCGGCAAGATCGCCGTCGCCGGGTTCGCGTTCGGCCTCGCCGGCACCGCGTTCGTGGAGTTGACGCACGGCATCCGATCGCTCCTCGCTCGTCGCGTTCGGTGGCCCCCGGCGCGACCGGTGCTCGGCGGATTCGCGATCGTCGGTCTCGCAACCGTCGTGGGTCGCGACTCGCTCGGACTCTCGTTGCCGCTCCTCGACCGGGCGTTCGACGGCGAGGCGCTCGGCTTCTCGGTCTTCGCGCTCAAGATCGCCTTCACCGCGGTCACGCTCGGCTGCGCGTTTCCCGGCGGGGAGGTGACCCCGCTGTTCGTGATCGGGGCGACGCTTGGCGCCGCGTTGGGGACTCCGCTCGGGACCCCGACCTCGCTGCTCGCCGTCCTCGGGTTCGTCGCGGTGTTCGCGGGCGCCGCGAATACCCCGCTCGCGGGCGCGGTCATGGGGGTCGAGTTGTTCGGGGCCCGAGCCGCCGTCCCCTTCGTCGTCGTCTGCGGTGCCGCGTATCTGTGTTCGGGACACCGGGGGATCTACCCCTCGCGCCGTCGCCACCGCGCCAAGCGCGCCGCCCGACTCCTCCGGTTGCGGGCCGGCCCCGCCCCCGAGTGATCGTGGCCAGGGCATCCGACCGGGTACGGTCGCGGTCACCGGAGCCGCGTCGGCCGAAGCTACGCCGCGCCGAGGTGACCCGCAAGCGCGTCGAAACGGCGGAATCCTGAGTTCATCGTCTGCGTCGACCGCGGTCGCGCCCTGGCAGTTCGACATCTATGTCGGCGCCGAGGCCGACGGCGAAGCGACCCCTGAGCAACTGGCGGTCCTCGAGGCAGATCGCGCGGCTTGGCGCGCCTCGCTGCTGAACCTGTTGCGCGGCGCGGAAGAAGGTCTCGAGTCGGCGCGCGGCCTGCGCGGCGAGGAACGCGCGCAGGTGCTCGCCGATCTCACCGCGGAGCATCGGCGGCTCGCCGAGGCATGGGAACGACTCACCTCGGAACGCGCGGCCGGCCTCGGCCCGCCGGCGCGTCCGGCGCGTGAACCACGCGATGCGATCGACGACGCGCCGGCGATCAGCGGCCCGGTCCGGCTGCAAGTGTCGTGGGAACCCGGCCGTGTCGTCGCGTGGGCGTGCGGGCCCGGGCAACGTCCGGCCGACGCCGCGGGGGTCGGCGAGTTCCTCGCGGCGGCCGGCGCGCCGATGGCGGGCTGGAGCGCGCATCCCCCGGTGCCGGTGCCCGCGATCGGTGGTGCCGACGCGCTCGCGATCCCGGTCGGCGACGTTCTCGGATGGTTGGTCGCTGTGGGGGCGGGCCAGGCGGGCACCGAAGACACCGGGGCCGGTGTTCGTTGGTTGGGTCAGGTCGCGATGTGGGCGGTCGAGCTGGTCGCGCACGGAGCGATGACCCCGCTGCTGCGCCAACGACGCAACCGGTCGGGAAGTCGCAACGATGCCAGCGGCTCGTATTCGGTTCGCTGGACCCCGTCGCTGCTCGACGCTGGCCGACTGCGCGCGCTCGCCGCGGAGATGCCGGGGACCGTCGCGGCGCTGGATACCGGCGTCGAAGCCCGCGCGCTCGTTCGTTCGGCACTGACGGGCATGGTCGACGCAATCGCGCGCGACAGCGCGCGGCGCATCGAGGTTCCCGCCGCGCCACCGCGGGTGCGCACGGCAACCGATGTCGCCGAAGCCTTCCTCGCTCGACTCGACGGCAGCGCGTTCGAGGCGCCGGTGCGTCTGGGCGGGGAGGTGGTCGCCCGCATGGAACGTTGGGGTCGGGCCGTCACCGAAGATCGCACGCACCTGACCGTACGGCTCGACCCGCCCGACGACGAGGGCGCGTGGCACCTGGGGGTGCTCGCCCCCGGGCCCGACGGCGCACTCCGCTCGTTCGACCGCGCGATCTCCGACCCGGGTGTGGGCAAGCGCGATCTCGAGGACGACCTCGCTCGCCTCGAGCGGCTCCTCCCGGCGCTCGTGCGTTCGGGCAGCGGCCGACGGGGTGAGGTGATCCTGAGCCAAGCCGAGGCGTGGGACCTGATGAGCCGCATCGGGCCGCAGCTCGTCGGGGCCGGTTTCGACGTGGCGGTCCCGGCGCTGTCGCTGCGACGCCCGAAGGCGTCGCTGCGCGTCTTCGCCGACGAGTCGACGCCGTCGGCCGTCGGCGCGCACCAACTCACCGATGTGCGGTGGTCGGTGGTGTTCGGCGACGTCGAGTTGTCGGCCGACGACGTGCGCCGGCTGGCACGCGAGGCACAACCGCTGATCCGCTCGGGCGGCCGCTGGGTCGCACTGGATCGCGCCGACCTCCACGCGGCGGCGCTGGCGCTCGCGGAGCGCGCCGAGACGCCGCAGCTCTCGGGCGCGGAGATGCTGCGCTGGGCGCTCGGGCTCGAAGGCTCGCCGTTGCCGGGAGGCGTATCGATCGGCGGATCGGGTTGGGCCGCCGACCTGCTCGCGGGTGCCGCGCTGGTCTCAGCGGAGCCGGCGCGCGAACCCGAGGGGTTCGGTGGCGAGCTGCGGAACTACCAGGCCGAGGCACTGTCGTGGCTCGGATTCCTCGAATCGACGGGCCTCGGTGGGTGCCTCGCACTCGACATGGGTCTGGGCAAGACGCCGACGATGCTGGCGCATCTCCTCGCGCACCGCGGCACCGGCCCGTCGCTCGTCGTCGCGCCGCCGGCCGTCGTCGGCAACTGGGCGGCGGAGGCCGCACGGTTCACGCCCGGACTGCGTGTGATCGTGCACCACGGCGCCACCCGCGCCTCGGCCGACGAGATCGCGGCCGAGGTCGAGGCGGCCGATGTCGTCATCACCACGTACGGCACGGCCGTGCGCGACATCGAGGCCATCGAGCAGGTCGCGTGGGCGCGGCTCGTGCTCGACGAGGCGCAGGCGATCAAGAATCCTGCGAACGACACGTCGCAGTTGTTGCGTCGGATCGGTGCGCGCACGCGCGTCGCGCTCACCGGAACGCCCATCGAGAACGGCCTCGGCGATCTGTGGGCCATCTTGGACTTCACGAATCCCGGGCTCGTCGGACCGCGGCCGCAATTCGTCGCGCAACTGTCGCGCGACCGTGGCACCGAACCGGCCGGGACCGAAGACGCGCTCCGCGCGCTCAACGGCATCCTCGTGTTCCGTCGCACGAAGGCAGAACCGGCGATCGCCGCCGAACTCCCCGACCGCATCGACGAACTCGACCACTGCGCGATGACGCGCGAACAGATCGGCCTGTACCAGGCGGTGCTCGACCAACTCGTGCCGACCTCCTCGGACCCGGATCGTGAGCCGCCGGGCAAGGGGCGCGTGCTCGCCGCCATCACGGCGCTGAAGCAGATCTGCAACCACCCCGCGGCGTACGTCGACGACGATCTGCCGCTCGTCGGACGCTCGGGCAAGCTGGAACGGCTCGAGGAGATCGTCGACTCGGTGTTCGCAGCGGGGGAGCGCGTGCTCGTCTTCACCCACTTCGCCCAGTGGGGCATGCGCCTGGCGGAGCACCTCACGGCCCGAACCGCGACGCCGGTCGCCTGCTACCACGGCGGGCTCGCGCGTACCGTCCGAGACCAGTTGATCGCCGACTTCCAGAGCCTCGAAGGCCCCGGCGCATTGGTCCTGTCGCTCAAGGCGGGCGGCACCGGGCTCAACCTCACCGCGGCCAGCCACGTCGTGCTCTACGACCGGTGGTGGAACCCGGCGGTGGAGGATCAGGCCCGCGACCGTGCCTGGCGGATCGGCCAGACCCGCACGGTGAT
>SXJQ01000319.1 GCA_005779345.1 Actinomycetota bacterium | reverse complement strand
TCCGCCGCAGACCGCTATCGCGCCCAGGCGTACGGGTGCCGGCTCGGCGCGTCGCCGAGCCACTTCTACGCCGATCTGCTCGACGCGCTCGCCGACGACGCCGACCGGGGCGGGCCCGCGGATCGCGTGCTCGCCTCGGTCGCGGAGCTCCCGTTCGAGGCGATGACGCCGTTGCGGCTGTTCTCGGGAGTCCACCGGCTGGTGCTCGGCGGCGAACTGCCCGACCTCGCGGCCCGATTCCCGTCGACGGGGGGTGACGGCGACGCCGCGGCCGCGGTGGCAGCGCTCCTCGCGGTCCTCGCGGAGCCGACCGAGGTGATCCTCGACGCGCTGACCCGCGACCCGCAGACGAACGAAGTCGGGCGTTCGGCCGCGCTCGCCACCGGCCTCGCCGTGGTGGGCGCCGAGGCGCGTCTGCCGATCCGACTGTTCGAGATCGGTGCGAGCGCGGGTCTCAACCTGCGCATCGACCGCTACTGGTTCGACGCCGGATCCGGGGCGGTCTGGGGTGATCCCGAGTCGGTCGTGCGGTTCGGTCCCGACGACTACGAGGGGCAGCCGCGTTTCTCCGCGCACACCACCATCGCGGAGCGCCGTGGCTGCGACCTCGATCCGATCGACGCGTCGACCGAGAACGGCGCACTCGCGTTGCAGAGTTACGTGTGGCCCGACCGACCCGAACGGCTCGAACGCCTGCGCGGAGCGCTCGCGGTCGCCGCCCGAACGCGGGTCGAGATCGACGCGGCGTCGGCCGACGAGTGGGTCGACGACCAGGTGCGCCCCGAGGCGGGCAGCGCGACCGTTCTCATGCACTCCATCATGTGGCAGTACCTCCCCGACGCGGCTCGCGACCGGATCACGGCGACGATGGCGGCCCGGGGTTCGATCGCGACGGCCGACGCGCCGCTCGCCTGGCTGCGGTTCGAGCCCGCGCCCGACCTGACGCACCCCGAGACCCGGCTGCGGTGCTGGCGGGGCGATGCCGACGCCGGCGGCGACCGCCTCCTCGCGACGAGCACGTTCCACGGACCGCCGGTGCGGATGATCACCGCGTCGTTGATCATCGGGTCGTGACCGACTCCAGGATCGCGGCGAGGTTCGCGAGCGCCCGGGGCACGGCAGCCTCGTATCCCTCCTCGTCGATCCGCGGTCCGATGAGTTCGAGGTCGAACACGCCCGGATAGCCCGCCGCGACGACGTCGCCGAGAATGCGGGCGAGCGGGATGTCGCCGTCGCCGGGCACGAGCCGGTTCGGCGTCGACAGCGTGCCGACGGCGAAGTCGGAGACCTGCACGAGCCGGATCACGTCGACGTCGGAGCGGATCGTCGCTTCGAGCCCGCGTTCTGCCCAGCACGCGTTCACCTCCATGCACACCCCCGTGCCGAGGCGACGCGCGAGGTCGACGACGTCGCGCAGCGTGTGAACGAAGCCCACGTCGACCCGCAGCGAGTTGGTGTGCTCGATCGCGAACGGGATGCCGCGTGCGGTCGCGTCGGCGATTACCGGGCCCATCGCCGCGTGGAGCGCGTCGGCCGCGGCCTCCCAAGCGAGCGCGCCCGCCGGCCCCGTGGTGAAGACGATGCACTCCGCGCCGAGCGCGCTCGCGGTGTCGAGCGCGCGGGTGAGCCGCTCGCGCTGGGCGGGCCACTGCCCTGGGTCGTCGAGATGGAATGGACCGAGTCCGATGAGGTTCGCGACGCGCAGGCCGCGTTCGCGTACGGCGTCGGCGACCAGCCGTGTGCCGGCAGCCCATCCGTGTGCTTCCAGCTTCGCGACCGAGACTCCGACGCAGCCGATGCCGTGACGCGCCCAGAACTCGAGGTCTTCGGGCAACGACAGCCGGTAGGTGCTGATCGCGCTCACACAGGTTCTCGGGTGCACGGGTCTCCTTCGATCAGCCGAGCGTGAGACCGCGAGCGATGCTGCTGCCGCCGTCGAGCTGCAGGTTGATCCCGGTGAGGTACTCCGATTCGCGGCTCGCGAGGTAGATCGCGGCGTGCGCGATGTCGTCGGCCACGCCGAGGCGGGTGAGGTGCATGCCTTCGAGTCGGGTGCGGCGTTCGTCGTCGAGGTCGGCATCACGACGTTCGTTCTGCACGTAGCCGGGGCTGATCGTGTTGCAGCGCACGTTGCGGTCGGCGTAGTCGACCGCGATCGCGCGGGTGAGGCCGTTGAGCCCGGCCTTGCTCGCGACATACGCGCTGAAGCCGCGGCTCGCGCGTTCGGCCTGCCGCGTCGACACGTTGATGATCGACCCGTGCCCGGCCTCGACGAGCAGCGGAACGGCCGCGCGGCACAGCCAGAAAGGGGCGGTGAGGTTCACCCGCAGCGCGGCATCCCAGGCCGCGGTCGATACGTCGGCGACGGGACCGTCGCCACCCTCGCTGCCGACCGCGTTGTTGACGAGCACGGTGATGCCACCGAGCGCAGCGGCCGACTCGGCGACGAGTCGGGCACACGCGGCCTCGTCGTGCAGGTCGGCGGCGATGAACGCCGCGGTGCCCCCGAGCGAGGTGATCTCGTCGACCACCGCCCGGCCGCGCGGTTCGTCGCGCCCCGTGACGGCGACGCGGGCACCCTCGCCGGCGAATCGGCGCGCGATCGCGCGTCCGATCCCCGCGGTCGAGCCGGTGACGAGCGCGAGTTCGCCCGCGAGGCGCCCGGTCGTGTCCATGCGGGTCACGGTAACCGGTCCCCGCCGGGCACGGTCGCGGGCGGCAGACTCGCGCCGTGGCCGACCACGAGCCCGAACACGAGCACGAGCACGACCACCCGACCAGCCGCTCGGGCCCCGAGCCGATCCACCATCATCATCACGAACACGTCGACCTCGCGCTCAACGTTCGGGTCCGCCGGGTCCTCGACGGGGTCGCGATCCTCTTCGCGGCGTTGACGGTCGTCGGCATGGTGGTCGTGAACCACAACCGCGAACCGGTGCAGCGCTCGTTCGACCTCGCGTCCGACGTGTTCGACGCCCGCGTCACACGCGTGACGCTGGCACCCTGCGCGGGGACGGTCGAAGGCGGTCCCGAATGCCGGATCGTCGAGTTCGAGTTGCTCGCGGGTCCCGACCGGGGCGAGACCCGAACACAGGAGTTCACGCTGGGGTCGGTGACCACGCCGCGCCTGCACAGCGGCGATCGCGTCGTCCTCAACCATTTCGCGGGCGAGGAGGTCGGGTTCGACTACCAGTTCGCCGACCGTCAGCGCCGCCCGACGTTGCTCGTCCTGGCGGCCGCGTTCGCGGCGATCGTCGTCGTCGTCGGGCGGATGCGTGGTCTCGCCGCGCTCGCCGGTCTCGTGGCGTCGCTCGTCGTGATCCTCCAGTTCGGACTGCCCGCGCTCCTCGGTGGCGCCAGCCCTGTCGTGGTCGCCGTGCTCACCGCCTCGGCGATCGCGTACCTGGCGCTGTACCTCGCTCACGGCTTCAATCCACTCACGACCGTTGCCCTGTTGGGCACCCTCGCGTCGCTCGCTCTCACGGTCGTGTTGTCGGCGGTCTTCACCGCGGCGGCGAACTTCTCGGGCTTCGCGACCGAGGAGGCGACGTTGCTGGTCACGCTCAACGGTCGCATCGACCTCGTCGGCCTGTTGCTCGGCGGCGCGGTGATCGGTGCGCTCGGTGCGCTCGACGACATGACCGTCACGCAGACGAGCGCGGTCGCGGAACTGCACTCCGCGAACCCCGGGCTGAGTGCAACCGAGTTGTACCGCCGGGCGCTGCGGATCGGCCGCGATCATGTTTCGTCGACCGTGAACACGCTCGCGCTCGCCTACGTCGGCGCATCGTTGCCGACCTTCTTGATCTTCGCGATCTCCGAGCAGTCGCTCGGTGCCATCGCGAACAGCGAGGTCGTCGCAGTCGAGATCGTCCGGACATTGGTGGGCTCGATCGGTCTGGTCGCGGCGGTGCCGGTCACGACGGCGCTCGCCGCCTTCATCGTGCGTGCGGGGATCCACGAGACGGGTCGGCACGCGCCGACCACGACCCACGCGCACTGAGGCGAGCCGGGCCGGTCAGTGGGGGTGCAC
>SXJQ01000034.1 GCA_005779345.1 Actinomycetota bacterium | reverse complement strand
ACTCGCTCCCCGACTACTCGGTGCTCGACCCGATCATCGAGGGGTATGTGGAAGACGATCTCTCCATCGGCGAGTTGGTCGCGCGCGGCCACGACCGAGCGATCGTGGAGCGCGTGGCGCGGATGATCGACCGCAACGAGTACAAGCGGCGCCAGGCCGCACCCGGCGTTCGGGTGACCCCGAAGGCGTTCGGCAAGGACCGGCGCCTCCCGATCGTCAACCGCTGGCCCGGCTGAACGGCCCATCCGTGGCCGCTCCCGATCCTTTCGTCGGACTGTCGGTAGCCGAGGCGGCTCGGCGCCTCGCGATCGACGGTCCCAACGAGATCCCCGCCGCGAGGCGTCCGTCGGTGCTCCGCCGCTTCGTCGGCGAGCTCGTCCACTTCTTCGCGATCCTGTTCTGGGTCGCCGGTGGGTTGGCGTTCGTCGCCGGGTTGCCCCAGCTCGGAGTCGCGGTCTTCGTCGTGATCCTGCTGAACGCGGCGTTCGCGTTCGCTCAAGAAGCACGCGCCGAACATGCCGCCGAGCGCCTGCGCGACCTCCTCCCGCGTCGCGTCTCGGTCGTGCGTGACGGCATGACCGTCGAGGTCGCGGCCGAGGAGCTCGTGGTCGGCGACATCGTGCGGTTGAACGGCGGCGATCGCATCTCCGCGGATCTGCGGCTCGAGGAGGTGCATTCGCTCGCGATCGACACGTCGATGCTCACGGGCGAGAGCGTGCCCGAACAGCCGTCGGTCGGTAGCGCCGCGGCGGCGGGCTGTTTCGTCGTCGAGGGCGAAGCCATTGCCACGGTTGTCGCGACCGGGCTCGACACGCGCGTCGCCGGCATCGCCGGGTTGACGCGCACCCACCGGGCGGCGCCCACGCCGTTGCGAGCCGAGCTCGACCGCGTGTCGCGAATCATCGCGGCGGTGGCGGTCGCCGTCGGGCTCGGTTTCTTCGGAATCGCGCTCGTCGTCGGCACGCCGGCGGCCGACGGGTTCCTGTTCGCGGTGGGCGTGACGGTCGCGGTCGTACCGTGCGGGCTGCTCCCCACCGTCACGTTGTCGTTGGCGATCGGCGCGCAGCGGATGGCGCGGCGCCACGCCTTGGTGCGACACCTCGAGGCCGTCGAGACGCTTGGTTCGACGACGTTCATCTGTACCGACAAGACCGGCACGTTGACGCGCAACGAGATGGCAGTGCGCGAGGTCTGGATGCCGACCGGCAGCGCGACGGTGAGCGGCGTCGGCTACGCGCCGGAGGGCACGGTCGACTGCGCGCCCGGCGCGCTCGCGGCGCTGCGCGATCTCGCGTTGGTCGCGGCCCGGTGTGGGTCGGGTGGAGTCGTGCTCGACGGCGGGCGCTGGGCCGCGCGCGGCGACCCCATGGAGGCGGCACTCGTCGCGCTGGCGCACCGGGTCGGCGTCGATGTCGAAGCCGACGCGGCCCGCCGCCCTGAGGCCGGCCGAGTCCCGTTCGACCCGCGACGGCGACGGATGTCGATCGTGGTCGGCGACCGGTTGTTGGTGAAGGGCGCACCCGACGCCGTCCTGCCGACCTGTCGGCCGGCGCCCGGAGTGACCGACGCGATCGACCGACTCGCGGCGTTGGGCTTGCGACTGCTGGCCGTTGCGGCTCGCGATCTCGGACCCCCGACAGCCGGCGCGACCGCAGGCAAGGCCGATGAGGTCGAGCAGGACCTCGAGCTGCTGGGTCTCGTCGCGATGGAGGATCCTCCGCGTGAGGGCGCGGCGCACGCGATCGCGGCGTGTCGGCGGGCCGGGATCCGGGTCGGGATGATCACCGGCGATCATCCCGCGACCGCACGGGCGATCGCGCGCGAGGTCGGGCTGCTCGCCGCGGACGAGCGCGTGGTGGTCGGGAGCGATCTCCCGCGCGACGACGAAGTGCTCGGCGCGCTCCTCGACCACGACGGTGTCGTGGTCGCGCGCGTCGACCCGGAGGACAAGCTGCGCATCGCGCAGGCGCTCCGCCGCCGCGGGCACGTCGTCGCGATGACGGGCGACGGGGTCAACGACGCCCCCGCGCTGCGCGAAGCGGCGATCGGTGTTGCGATGGGTCGCTCCGGCACCGACGTCGCGCGTGAGGCGGCCGATCTCGTGCTGCTCGACGACGACTTCGCGACGATCGTCGTCGCCGTCGAGCAAGGGCGTTCCACGTTCGCGAACGTGCGCCGATTCCTCACCTACCACCTCACCGACAACGTCGCCGAGCTGACCCCATTCTTGATCTGGGCGCTGTCGGGCACGCGGTTCCCGCTCGCGATCGGGGTGCTCCAAGTGATCGCGCTCGACATCGGCACCGACATCCTCCCGGCCCTGGCGCTCGGCGGCGAGCCGCCCGGAGCCCATCTGCTCGACGCGCCGCCGATTCGTCGGCATCTGCTCGACCGTCGCCTGTTCGGCCGAGCGTTCGGGCTGCTCGGTCCGGTCGAGGCAACCGTGTCGATCTTGGCGTTCCTCGTCTCGTTCGCTGCCGACGGCTGGCGACCTGGCGACACGTTCCCGGGTGGCTCCGCGGTCCTGACCGCCTCGGGCGCCGCGTTCACCGCGATCGTCTTCGGGCAGGTCGCCAACGCGTTCGCGTGCCGCAGCACGGTGCGGCCGTTCTGGCAGGTGCCGGTGCGGGCGAACCCGTTGCTGCTGTGGGCGATCGCCGCGGAGTTGGCGATGCTCGCGGCGTTCCTCTACGTCGGCCCGATCGCGGATCTGCTCGACCAGGCCGGTCCGAGCGGCGCGGGGGCGGCGGTAGCGGTCCTCGCCGCGCCTGCGGTCCTCGTCGCCGATACCCTCCACAAACGCGCCTTGACCGGGCGGTCAAGTTCCGCGAAACTCAGGCGTTCGTAGGTTCGCGCGAGGCACCTCGCGCGAGGTTCGTGCGAGACCGTACGAGGGGAGAGCCCGAGTGAGCACCGTTCGCGCACCGTTCGCGCCGTGGGACCGCCGAGAGCTGCCGGGCCTGTTCGGCGTCGAGGAATCGGCCCGCCGGATCGGCAACTATCGCTGGACCGAGATGCGGCTGTTCGAGGCGCTCGGCGGCTGGGTCGCCACCGTGCCGGAACTCGACGTGAAGATGGTGCTCGGACGGCACTGCTACGAGCACGCCTGGCACGCCGAGCTGTTCACCAAGCGGCTCCCCGAGTTGCGCGAGATGAACGTCGAGCGCCAGACCAAGCCCGCCAACGCCGAGTTCGAGGCGTTCATGGCCGCGGTCGTGGAGCCCGAGGCCCCCGAACTCACGATCGAGAAGCTCGTCGGCGTGTACCGGGTGCTGTTGCCGCGCAAGATCGCGGCCTACACGTTCCACATGAACGCCACCTCCACGATCACCGACTCGCCCACGATCCGGTCGCTCAACTTCGCCCTCCAAGACGAGTATTCGGACTGGCGCGAAGGTGAGATGCTGCTCCAGTCGTTGATCGATTCGACCGAGAAACTGGAGCGTGCGCTGGCTCGTCAAGCCGCGCTCGAGCGGCTCATGTACGCAGCCGGCGGCGTCGCCGGTCCCGATAGCATCGGTTCTCAACCCGCGCTGCAGGAGGCAACGGTATGAAGCGTCACCTTCCCGAGAGTGAGCTCGCCCGAGACGAGCGCTTCCGCCGCAACAAGATCGAGGACCAGATCTTCGACCCGCGCAACCTCGCGCTCGCCGAACGCGATCTCGGTCCGGCGCAGATGGCCGTCGACCGGCCGGCGATCTCCGAGCGCAGCCGCTCGTTGATGCACGGCATCTTCGTCGGGGAGATCCAAGCACTCGAGGGTGCCGGGCGCACCTGCTTCGACTTCGACGAAGCCGACGCGCCGTTCGCGCTGAAGCTCGACATGGCCCGCCAGTGCTGGGACGAGAGCCGCCACGTGGAGATCAGCTGCAAGCTGGCCGACCACATGGGTTCCGACATCGGCGAGTACGGCGAGAGCACCTTCTTGTACGCGGCCGCGTGCAACCCCGATCCGGTGATGCGTCTTTGTGGTGTCAACCGTGCGCTCGAGGGTCTCGCGATCGACGTCTTCAGCTCGATGAAGGCGTTCGGGGAGAGCACGCAGGACCCGGTGCTCACCTACTGCGAGGACTGGATGCTCGCCGACGAGGTGACCCACGTGAAGATGGGCTCCGACTGGTTGCGCCGCCTCACCGAGAACGACCTCGAGCGCCGCGACCGCGCGCTCGACTTCCAGCGCACGGTCGACAAGGTGTTCAGCCTCGGTGGCTTCCGCGGTGAGAGCGAGGAGAACCCGGTCCAGATCACGCGCCGGTTCCGTGAGCTCGCCGGGTTCACCGAAGCAGAGTGCGACGAGCTCGCCGCGATCGCCGAGCAGGCGATGAACGAGGCGCGCCAGATGGTGCAGCTCGCCGCGGCGTCGCAGAGCTGACGGCACTGCGTTGGGCGTCATCACCGTCACCCCCGACCCGTTCCATCTCGTCGAGTACGACGCCGCGGTGTTGCGCGGCATCATCGAGGAGATCGCGGGCACGCTCGGTTTCCCGACCGACATCGACATCTCGCTGACGGTCGACGAGGCGATTCCGCACCCGATCGTCGCGACGATGGCCGACATCGTCGACGGCGCGGTCGACCTGTGGTGCACCGGCGGCTGCTTCGAGGCGCGCAACAAGACGCGTGCCTTCTCGGAGCCGCACGCGCGCGCCGAGATCACCTTCATGTTGCTGCGTGCACGCGACCGACTCACCGGCGGCTTCGCCGACGCGCCGCGCGACGGCGAGTTGTCGTTGGGCGAGCGCACCGCGTGGGACGCGTCGGCATGGGGGCGAGTGCAGCGCCTCGGTCACAACGTGCATCACCAAAAGCGCGTGTACGACTTCCGCTTGCAGCACGGCTTCACCGATGCCTCCGACGCCGCGTTCGACCGTCTGTACGCGGCCGACGACTCGACCTGGGGCGCGATCCGCGAGATCTGCGCGGAGACCGGGGCGGCCGAGCGTCCGCCGTCGAAGTTGCCCGCCGACCTGTTGCGCAGCGGCCGCCGTCACTGATTCGCCCGCGTCACATCCCGACTCCGGCAGTCGGGCGAGCCTCGGTCAGGTCAAGTCGTGGGCGCTGATCGTGTCCCACAGGTCGAGCGTGGGCTGTTCGGCGAGCATCGGCACGGCGGTGCGGGCCATGTCGGCCATCACCTCGGAGTCGAGGTGGGCGCGCGCGTCGACGTCGGAGTCCCACTTCTCGATCACGAGATAGCGACCACTCTCCGTGGTGCTGATCACCAGGTCGACGTTGCGGCAGTGAGGAATGTGACGGGTGAGCACGACGTACTTCGCCAGGGTCGCGGCGAGGTCGGCCTCGCGCCCCGGGGTCGCGAGCAGGCTCGCGCTCAGCACGGTGATCTCGAGTTCTTGCGCCATGACCTGGGCTTTCGTCTTACAACGGTGTCACTTCGGAGCGTGACTCGAAGTCGCGTCGGGTGTGGAAAATGAGCCGGGAGACCCACTCGAGCCATGGCGAAACGGCCCGAACCGTTGGACGAACCACCTTGACACGCTCCGTAAGGTAGCAAGGCCGGAAGCGGGGTTGCTGGGAGCACCCACCTCATTCGAACAGGTCACCCCAGAACTGCCCATCTCCGGCACGTCCCCGTCTCGGTTCTCGTAGAAGGAACTCCTCTTGGCGAAGGAACGTGTCGAGCGCGACGAGGAAGATCTCGTCCGTCTTTATCTGACCGACATCGGACAGTACGAACTGCTCAACAAGGACGGCGAGGTTCGATTGGCGCAGGCCATCGAAGCCGGAGTCGCCGCCCGTGACGAACTCGATTCGGGCAAGACCCTCACCCCTGCCAAGAAGCGGGAACTGCGCCGGGCAGTGCGCGGCGGCGAGGACGCACAGCAGGCATTCGTGAAGGCGAACCTGCGGCTCGTGGTCTCGATCGCGAAGAAGTACCAGGCATCGGGGCTCCCGCTGCTCGACCTCATCCAGGATGGGAACCTCGGCCTCATGCACGCGT
>SXJQ01000318.1 GCA_005779345.1 Actinomycetota bacterium | reverse complement strand
GCGGGGATCCACGAGACGGGTCGGCACGCGCCGACCACGACCCACGCGCACTGAGGCGAGCCGGGCCGGTCAGTGGGGGTGCACTGCCGGGCGTGCCTGCGTGCCGCTAGCGATGGTGGCGATGGCGAACCCGAGCGCCGCGGCGAGCACGATCGTTCCTCCCGGAGCGAGATCCCAGGTGCGCGACGCGGTCAGGCCGCCGACGACCGACGCCGCTCCGACGCTCGACGCGAGCACGAGGACCCCGCGAAACGAGTGTGCCAGCACGCGTCCCGTCGCCACGGGAAGCACCATCAAGGCCGCGACCAACAACGTTCCGACCACGTCGATCGCGGCTACCACCGTGATCGCGGTGATCGCCGCGAGCAAGAGGTTGAGACCGTCGACCGGCAGGCCGTTGACGCGCGACGACTCCTCGTCGAGGACGACCGCGAACAGGGCCCGGCCCGACACGACGATCGCCATCACGACGCCGGCAGCGAGTACGACCACGGCGCGCACGTCGGACCAGGTCGCGGTGAGGACCGACCCGAAGAGGTACTGGTCGGGTCGCGCTCCCGCTCCTCCCGACTTCGCGAGGAGCACGCTGCCGGCGGCGAGACCGCTGTAGAAGAACAGTGCGAGCGCGAGGTCGCTCGTCGCGCGGCCGCGCGAACGGAGCCACTCGACGACGACGGCACCCGTCGCGGCGACGACGAGCGCGCTCCACGTGGGCCAGACGTCGAGCAGGAGTCCCGCACCGATCCCGGCAAAGGCCGCGTGCCCGATGCCGTCGCCGAAGAGCGCCATCCGCCGCTGCACCAAGAACGTGCCGACGAGGGGAGCCGAGATCCCGACCGCGAGACCCGCGAGCAGCGCGCGCTGCATGAACTCGAGTTCGAACGGCCACGGCATCATGCGCCGCCGAGATCCTCGAGCCAGAGCGGGAGATCGTCGCGGTGGACACCGAGGCTCACACCCCGCGCGGTGAGCGCCGATGGCGGTCCGTCGAACAGCACGGTGCGCTTGAGGACGATGACGCGATCGAGGTCGTCGGCGACGGCACCGAGTTCGTGGCTCACGAGCAGCACCGTCGCCGAGTGGTGCTCGACGAGATGGACGACCGAGTCACGGAACTGCTGCTGGGCCTCACGGTCGACGCCCGCGATCGGCTCGTCGAGCACGAGCACGTCGGGTTCGCCTGCGAGCGCCTTGGCGATCATCACGCGCTGTTGTTGCCCGCCCGACAGTTCGCCGACCGGTCTGCGCCGTTGGTCGGTGAGGGCGACGGCCTGGAGGGCGTGGTCGACGGCCTCGGCGTCGCCGGTGCGGCCGCGGCGCCACCACCCGCGACGGGCGAGGCGACCGATCCGCACGACCTCTTCGACGGTCGCGGGGAGGTCGCCGGTGAGCGCGGGCCGTTGGGGTACGTAGCCGATCCGCCAACGTTCGGCGAGGTCGCGTGGCGCGACACCGAGCAGTTCGACGCGGCCCGCTTGCGGGCGGAGCAGTCCGACGAGCACGCGCAGCAACGTCGACTTCCCGGAACCATTGGGCCCGACGAGCGCCGCGAACTCGCCCCGCCGGATCGCGAAGGAGACGTCGACGAGCACGGGTTCGTGACCGTAGGAGAACGTCACACCGTCGACCGCGAGGATCGTGTCGGGGAGTGCGGCGGTGGCGGCAGAATCGAGGATGGTTCTCAGCTTACGGCCGAGGTCGAGGAACCGAGCCAGCGTTCGACCTCGTCGGGCCACGCCGTCAGCACCTCGACCCCGGTCGCGGTCACGAGCAGCGTGTGCTCGTACTGCGCCGAACGCGACCCGTCGCGCGTCGGCGCCGTCCAGCCGTCGGGCCAGATCGTGCCGACCTCCCAGCCGCCGGCGTTGATCATCGGCTCGACGGTGAAGGTGCTCCCCGCGACCATCGGCTGGTCCGCGTCGGGGTCGTAGAAATGGGGGACCGACGGCGGCGTGTGGAATTCGGTACCGATCCCATGGCCGACGAACGTGCGCACGACACCGAATCCGTGCGCCTCGGCATGTTCTTGGATGGCGCGTCCGATCGCGTTGAGCGGAGCGCCGCCGCGTACCTGCGCGATGCCTCGCCACATCGACTCATGGGTCACCGACATCAGGCGGGCGTCGTCGTCGCTGACTTCGCCGACGGCGTAGGTGGCATTGCAGTCGCCGTGGACGCCGTCGAGGTAGATCGTCACGTCGACGTCGACGATGTCGCCCGCCATGAGCGCGCGGTCGTCGGGGATGCCGTGGCAGATGATCTCGTTGACCGACGTGCACACCGACTTCGGGTAGCCGCGGTACCGCAGCGTGCTCGGGTAGCCGCCGCGCGCGAGGTACGCCGCATGCGCGATGCGATCGAGCGCGTCGGTGGTGACCCCGGGTGCCACGGCCGCGCCGACCTCGTCGAGCACCTCACGAGCCGCGCGCCCGGCGGCGCGCATCCGCTCGACGAAGTCGCCGGGCGGCAGTGCGCTCTGCAACGAGCCCGGCTCGACGGCGTACGGCGGCCGGCGGATCCCCGCGGGCACCGCAAGTTCGGCGGAGACCCGGCCTGCTCGCACGGCGCGTGACGAGCGAGCGCTGCTCGACGCGCTCGCGGCCGTGCCGGAGCGACGGCGCTCCTGTCGCTTCTTGTCTTGACGCTTGCTCACGGGCGGCTACTCACGGTTGATCATCCACGTTGCCGAGCGATCGAAGTAGTCGAGCATCGTGGCCTCGATCTCGGCATCGATCCCCGCCTCCTGCAACACGGCGGCCATCGCCGCGTACCAAGCGTCGCGCATCGCGACGTCGATGGCGAAGCCACCGTGTCGTTGGCGCAGGCGCGGATGGCCCTTCTCGGCCGAATAGTCGGGCGGACCGCCCCAGTACTGCGCGAGGAACATCGCGAGGGCGCGGCGGCCGGGCCCGAGGTCGGCCGGGTAGAGCGCCCGGAGCTGCGCGTCGAGCTCGACGCGCGCGTAGAAGCGGTCGACGAGCGCGTCGAAGAACGACATGCCGCCCACCGCGTCGAACACTGTCTCGGGGGCGTCGAACACCGACTCGGGGTCCTCGTGCACCGTCTCGGTCATCGCCGCGAGGATAGGCACCGCTAGCGTCGCGGCCTCGTGCCGCGGGCCGCCGGCGATGGCGAGACCCCGGTGAAGACCCCGAGGAGGTCGGCTCGGTGAGCAGTTCGTACACGACGCACAAGGCCGCCGTCCGTGACGCCGGCCGCAAGGGCCTCGGGCTCTATGCCCTCGCGACCATCGAGGCGGGCGAGACGATCGCCGGTTGGGGTGGCGACGTGATGCACCGCCGTGACTTCGACCGGCTCGACGAGCACCGTCGGACCCACGGGATCCAGATCGACGAGGACCTCTACATGGTGTGTCCCGCGGAACCGGATCCGGCCGACTACGCCAATCACTCCTGCGAACCGAATGCCGGGATCGTCGGCAGCATCCTGCTCGTCGCGATGGCGCCGATCGGGGTCGGCGAGGAGATCTGCTTCGACTACGCCATGGCCGACACGGCCGACTACGACGAGTTCGTGTGCGAGTGCGCGACCCCGTCGTGTCGGCGCCTCATCACGGGCGGCGATTGGCGCCTCCCCGATCTCCAGGCTCGCTACCGCGGGTTCATGTCGTCGTACATCGCCCGGCGCATCGCCGCCGAGGCCGACGCGTCGGGCTGACCCGGGTCACGCGGCCCGGCGGCTGTCAGGCACAGTCCGAACACACGCCGATCAGGTCGAGGCGGTGCTCCTCGGCGCGAAACCCCTTGCGGCGGCGGGCGTCGCCGACCGCGGTTCGCAACGCGGTCTCGAGCGCGGGATGCGCCGGGAGGTCCTGGACGACACCGCACTGCGAACACACGAGGTGGTGGTGGTGGCCGGTGAGATCCTCCGCGAGCTCATAGCGAGCGAACTCGTCGCGCGTGACGACGCGATCCACCACGCCGGCCTCCTCGAGCACGACCAGGTTGCGATACACCGAACTCTGCGCCAGCCCGGTTCGCGACTCGAGGATCTCGGGGATCGTCACCGGGCGGTCGGAGGCAGCGAGCACCTCGAGCAGCACCACCCTCCCCGAGGTCAGCCGCTGGTTGAGTCGGCGGAGCCGCTGCTCGGCGGTCTGGTGCAGGTCGGCGGTCCGGGCCATCGGCCGCATCGTATCGGTGCGCTGTACCGTCGCCGCCGTGGACCCGAGAGCGCGCTTCGCCGAGCTGCTCCGCGAACCGACGGTCCCGCTCGCCCGAGCTGCGCTCTGCATCGCGCAGTGCGCGCGACCCGACGCCGACGTCGACGGCGCGCTCGCTGAACTCGACCGCCTCGCCGCGGGGGTCACCGCGGGCGACCTCGCCGGACTCGTCGACGCGTTGTTCGTCGACGCCGGGTTCTGCGGCGACCGCGAGCATTACGACGATCCTCGCAACTCGATGCTCGACTCGGTGCTGCTGCGGCGGCGGGGCATTCCGATCACGCTCGCGGTCGTCATGATCGAGGTCGGGGCGCGCTGCGGTGTCGACCTGTTGCCGATCGGCATGCCGGGCCACTTCATCGTGCGCGCCGCGAACGACCCCGCGGTCTTCTGCGACCCGTTCCGCGGCGAGCTCCTCGACGAAGCCGGGTGCGCGCGGATCTTCGCGGCGATGTTCGGATCGCAGCGCGCGCTGCGCGCCGCCGAGCTGCGACCGGTGCCCGCAACCGCGGTGTTGGCGCGAATGCTCAACAACCTCGAGGCCGGACCACTCGGCCGTGATCTCGGCGCGCTCGGGTGGATGGTCGACCTGCATCGGGCGAGTCCCGGGCTCGGTGCGGGCGATCGCGTCGCGCTCGCGACCCGACTCGAACTGCTCGGGCGTTTCGCCGACGCGGCCGAAGAGATCGAGTTCGCCGTCGCCGACGTCGACGACGCCGTCGGAGCCCGCCTCGGCGCGCGGGCGCGCCTGTACCGGTCGCGGCGCAACTGATGTCGACCCCAGGGTTCGATCCGGCCAGCGAACGGGAGCTGGCGATGTTCCCGCTCGGCACCGTCGTGTTCCCGCACGCCCTGCTGCCGCTCCACGTGTTCGAACCGCGCTACCGGGCGATGGTCCGGGATCTCCTCGCCGGCGACGGTGAATTCGGCGTCGTGCTCATCGAGCGGGGCAGCGAGGTCGGCGGCGGCGATGTGCGCGCTCGCGTCGGCGCGATCACGCGGTTGGTGCAGGTCTCCGAGCTTGCCGACGGTCGCTTCGCGCTCACGACGGTCGGGGTCGTCGGGTGCGACATCGTGTCGTGGTTCCCCGACGACCCGTATCCGCGAGCACTCGTACGACCGCGACGAGATCCCGACCTCTCGGCCGACGACCAGGAGCGGGCAGTCGCGCTCGTCGATACCGTCACGACCCGCCTCCGCGAGGTCTGGTCGCTCCACGCGCGGCTCGATCCCCGCGTCGTCGCGCCCGCCGATCTCGAGATCGCCGGTGCCGAAGTAGCTGCGGCTCCCGACGACGTCGTCGGCGCGGCGGTGTCGACCGCGTCGTACCTGCTCTGTGGCCGGGCTCCCGTCGGGCCGTTCGACGCGCAGCGTCTGCTCGAAGCTCCCGACGCGCTCGCGCGGCTCGAGTACCTGATCGCGATGCTCGACGACGAGGTCGCCGTGGTTCGCGCCCAACTCGACGAACGGGAGCCGTAGGCGCACGGCGGGTGCCCTAACGTGGGTCGATGGACGAGACGATCGTGCCCGCCCCGATGCCGGTTCCCGATCCCCCCGCGCTGGGCACCCCCGCGCTGGGCACCCCCGCGCTGGGCACCCCCGCTCCGGGTCCGGGCTCCGAGGTGCCTGCCCGCCCCGTGGGTCGGACGACGGCCGACGCGGCGCTCGCCTCCGAATTGGAGGCCGACCTCGCCGCGTTCGAGTCGGAGCTGGCCGCCCTGGATCGAACGGACCACGTCGCCGGGTGAGCGATGTCCGGTTGGTCGTGTTCGCCCGGGCCCGCGAGACGGCGGGGCGAGCGACCGACGAGTTCGCGGCGGCGACCGTCGCCGACCTGCTCGACCAGGCCCGGGAGCGGTACGGCCCCGAGTTCGCGGCGGTCCTGGCGACCGCACGGGTCTGGGTCAACGGCGACGAACCGGCCGCAGGCCTGCTGACCGTGCTCGCCCCGGGCGACGAGGTCGCGGTATTGCCCCCGGTCAGCGGCGGCTGAAGTCGCCGAACCCTCGCGGGCTACGGTGACCTCGGACGCGTTCCATGAAACCTCTCCGCCTCTCGCTCGCCGTGCTCGTCGCCGCCGCACTCCTTGCGCCGGTCGCCCTCGCCGCGCCCGCCCGCGCCGACTCGGTCGCCGACGCCCGTCGCCGCGCCGAACAGGCGCGCGCCGAAGCCGACCGGGCGACCCGGAGCTACGAGGAGGCCAACGCCCGGCGCTACCAACTCGAGCAGGAGGTCACCGAGCTCGAGGCGCGGCTCGACGTGGCGCGGGTCGACGCCCGCGCGCTGCGGCGGACCGCCTCGAGCCGGGCCGTCGAGGAGTTCACACGCGGGCGCGGCGCCGGCGTGCCTTACTTCGACGCCGACTCCGCCCTCGACGCCGCGCGTCGCGACGAGTTGCTGTCGGTCGTGGAATCCAAGAGCACCGCGGCGCTCGACGATCTCCGCGCGGTCGGCCAGGACATCCGCGACGAACAGGCCCAGCTCGACGCGACCCTCCAGCGCCAAGAGCGGCTCATCGACGACCTCTCCGACCGGCAGGCCGATCTCTACGAGGCGCTGCGCCGCGCCGAGGTCGCCCAGCGCGAGGCCGAACGCCTCGAGGCGCAACGCCGCGCCGCGGCCGCGCGCTCGAACTCGGGCGGCAGTTCGGGGAGCGGGTCGAGCGGCGGTGGCGCGATCACCGGCCAACCCGGCCAGATCATCAACCCGGGCGGCGGCACGTTCGTGTGCCCGGTCCAAGGTCCGCGTGCGTTCACCGACACCTGGGGAGCGCCGCGTTCGGGTGGTCGTCGCCACAAGGGCGTCGACATGATGTCGCCGCGCGGCACGCCGCTCGTCGCCGTCGTGAGCGGGTCGGTGAGCCAATCGTCGTCGAACCTCGGCGGCAACCAGGTCTGGCTGCACGGCAACAACGGCACCACGTACTTCTACGCGCACCTGTCGAGCTACGTCGGTGGTGCGCGGGCGGTGAGCGCGGGAGAAGTCGTCGGCAGGGTCGGCGACACCGGCAACGCGCGGGGAACCCCCCACCTCCACTTCGAGATCCATCCCGGTGGCGGCGCAGCGGTCAATCCGTATCCCACCGTCCGCCAGAACTGCTGAAACGCGACGGTCGGCGGGAGTGGGGCCCTCGTGCGATCGGGCCGGCGAGATCGCGCCTCTCGAGATCGCGGCGCGCGAGCGGTACCCTCTCGGAGCCGTTCCGCCGTCGGAGGTGATCACCACGGACCGCATCCTGGGAGTACTCGAGGGTTCCTACGCCGCCGACCTCGCGCGGCGCGCGACCGAAGAACTCCGGGCGATGCGGTCGGAGTGCGGCGCGCTCGAGACCTCGGTCTCGTATTCGCGGCGGCTCGCCCAGGCGCGCACCGAGATCCTCACCGCCGAACAGACCCGTCGGGCCCAGGGCGGGTCGCTCTCGGAGCTGATCGAGCGGCTGCCGTCGATCCTCGCGGGCGGTGGCGAGCGGGCCGATGCGGCCAACACCCGCCACGCCGAACCCGACGAGGCCATCGTGGATCTCGTCTGGCCCGACGGCCGTCAGCACCTCCTCGAAGACGACTCGCTCGCCAACCTCCCGACCATCTCCGACTCCGACCTCGCCGAGACGATCACGGCCCTGCGCGACTTCGAGCACGACCTGTCGCACTATCGGCGGTCGCTGCACGGTGTGATCGACGCGATCGAGCACGAGATCGCGACCCGCGCCGCCGCCGACGCCTGACGCTCGCGATGACGCCGGAGTTCGAGTCGCGACTGGCCGATCTCGGTACGTTCATCCGAGACCAGCGCCGCAACGCTCGGCTGAGCCTGCGCAAGTTGAGCGAGGCCGCGGGCATCTCCAACCCCTACCTCAGTCAGATCGAGCGGGGCCTGCGCAAGCCGTCGGCGGAGATCCTCCAGGGGATCGCCAAGGGCCTGCGGATCTCCGCCGAGACGCTCTATGAGCGCGCGGGGTTGCTCGACGAACGCACCGATGCGACCGACCTCGTCACCGAGATCCTGCGCGATCCGACCCTCTCGGGGCGCCAGAAGGACGCGCTCGTGTCGATCTACCGCTCCTTCCAGGCCGAGACCGCAGCCGAGCGCACCGCGAATCCCTGATCTCGGAGCCCGAATTCCCGGCCTGGGAGCCCGAATTCCTGACCTGGGAGCCCGAATTCCTGACCTGGGAGTACGGGATAACCTCCCCGGCGTGGTTCTTCGTGTCGGGGCGTTCAGCGTGCACACGTCGCCGCTGGCCCAACCGGGCCTCGGCGATGGCGGGGGGATGAACGTCTACGTCGACTCGCTGGCGTCGTCGCTCGCGCGTGCCGGCGTCGCCTGCGATGTGTTCTGTCGGGCCGAACATCCCACCGATCCGCTCGTGGTCGAGGTGGCGCCCGGCTACCGGGTGATCAACCTCGAGGCCGGGTCGCGCCGGGCGGTCGCGCGACCGAACTGGCCCGACGTGATCGACGAGTACGCGACGGCGGCACGTCGCTTCATCGACACGGAGGGCGGCTACGACCTGTTCCATGCGCACTATTGGGTCTCGGGCGCGGTGGCGCATCGCCTCAAGCACGAACTCGACACGCCGCTCGTCGCGACGTTCCACACGCTCGCGCTCGTGAAGGCCGAGGCCGGTTTCGACGACGACCTCGCCCGCGCCGAGTCGGAGGCGGCGACCATCCGCTGTGCGGATCTCATCCTCGCGAACACCCGCGACGAGTCCGAACAGCTCACGACGCTCTACGACGCCGCCCGTGAACGCATCGAGATCGTGGCGCCGGGGGTCGATCACGCGGTGTTCCACGCGAGGGATCGCGCCGGGGCGAAGGACGCGCTCGGGCTGACGGGTCGGCGGGTGATGCTGTTCGCGGGTCGGATCCAGCCGCTGAAGGGCGCCGATGTGGCCGTGCGCGTGCTCGCCGCGATCGACGACCCCGACGTGGTGCTGCTGATCGTCGGGGGCCCGAGCGGCATCGACGGCGAACGCGAACTCCAACGGCTCCACCTGCTCGTCGCCGAACTCGGGATCGCCGAGCGCGTCCAGTTCGTCGCGCCACAAGCCCACGCGGCCCTGGCGCGCTACTACCGAGCCGCCGACGTCTGCCTCGTCCCGTCGCGCAGCGAGTCGTTCGGGTTGGTCGCGCTCGAGGCGGCGTCGTGCGGCACGCCCGTGGTCGCGTCGTCGGTCGGCGGACTCCGCCATCTCGTCGCCGACGGAGTCAGCGGATTCCTCGTGGGGTGCTGCGACGCGGCGAACTTCGTGGCGCCCGTGCGGTCGATCCTCGACGACGCCGCACTCGCCGCCCGCCTGCACCGTGGGGCGATCGATCTGGCCGCGACCTACTCGTGGAGCATGACCGCGGCTCGCCTGTGCCGGCTGTACGAGGATCTCGCCGCGCGCGAGCTCGTGCAGTGCTCCTGAGCGGGTCGCGGTGATCGACGACGAGTTCGACGCCCGACCCGACCCGGCGCTCCTCGCAGCCGCGACGGCGCTGCTGCACGATCATCTCGAGGGGGCCGTCGCGGCCGAGCCGTGGGTCCAGGTCGTGGAACACGACGCGTCGATCCCACGCTGGTACGTGCGATTCGGTTGCGAGGGCCGCGACGCGGCGACGATCTACTTCGACCTGCACCAACGTTCGCTCCACTACGAGGTGTACTTCCTCCCGGCGCCTCCCGGCGACGACCACGAACCGCTGTACCGCGCGCTGCTGGGTTGGAACCATGCCGCCTACGGCGCCCGGTTCTCGATCGGGCCCGACGGCGACGTGTACCTGACCGGGAGAGTGCTGCTCGAGCACCTCGACCGGGCCGAACTCGACCGGATCATCGGCTCGATCTACGTGCTGACCGAGCGGTACTTCCCGACCGTGGTGCGGTTGGCGTATCCCCGACCGGCGCAGTAACCCTCGACCGACGCGGCGCGCGTCTCTCTCGTTGTTATCATGTGACAGATTGCGTCATCATGTGTCGATACGGTAGGTTCGGGTGCGCGGTCGTCGGGCAAGCCGGCCCGACTCCGCCGCTCGGGCCCGAGACACGCCCGGCGGATCCGATCGGGGAAGACGGATCCGCCCGGCGACCGTTCTCGGGCCCGAGCGCGCCGACCCGAGGGTTCCGGAGGTGCGTCGATCGCAACGCGTGACGCGTCGCTATCGACGCACCGAGACCGGAACACCCCCATTAGCGTGGTGGGCGTGACGATCGCGTTGTTGGGTGGCGGCAAGATGGGCGGGGCCCTCGTGGCCGGCTGGCTCGAGTCGGGGTACGAGCCCGACCGGATCGTGGTCGCCGAGGCCGATGCCGACCGCCGGCGCGACCTCGAGGCGACGTTGCCGGGCGTGCGGATCGTC